>JAUTWY010000515.1 GCA_030838305.1 Acidobacteriaceae bacterium | reverse complement strand
TTTTTCTCTTCATTGTTGTCGTAAAGGGTGCCTTTACCATCCACCACCGGCTGTTCTACCGCGCCGCCCATATCGAGGACTTTCACTACCGTTTCCTTGGCCGGATCTATAACTGTGGAGTTCTTGCTGTCGCCGTTAAACGTAAAGATAAGCTTGGACGCGGGATCATACACCAGCGAGTCCGTGTCCTCGGCGCTTTTAATGGTGTTAGTGATCTTCAGGGTCTTGAGATCGAACGCCGTCACGTTAGCACCGTCGCCATCGGTAATAAATCCTTTGCCAAGCTCCGGAAGCACAACCACCCCATGGCAGCGTTTCAATCCCGTGACGGCGCCTACCACAGAGTAGTTATCGGCATCGATCACTTTGACCTCTGCACCATGCGCCAGATAGACCCGCCGTGCGTCGGAATCCACCGTAACGTAGTCGAAATATTCCTTGCCACCCGGTGCCGCTCCCAAGGGAACTTTCTTGATGAGGTGATAACCCGACTTCCCCGGCCTTGCCAGCACAACCGCCCCGACCAAAGCAAAGGAAACAACCAGCAAAGACAGTGATAATTTCTTCATTCCAACTCCTCGATTCAATAACTTAGATTTTCGTCCTATACTTTGGAACTTGTGCACTGCAACTATCAGGTTGTTCACCTGAGCCAGTGGCGCCTCGGCGCGCCAGCGTAATCCCGATCCCGCTCGGCGCAACACGAACACTTGGCTACCAGATGATCTTTAAGCCAAATTGAATCTGCCTCGATGAGGTTGTTGTGGAATTTATCACACCCGCTCCGGACGCCGGCGATCCGTCTGTGTTAAAGATCGCATTGTGTTTGACAGGTGACTGGAAGTTGGGGTGGTTCAGGATGTTAAAGAATTCGGCTCGGAACTGAATGTTGAAGGTTTCCGAGATTTTGGGTATGTAGTTGTTCTTGAATGCCGAGAAATCGACGTTAGCTAAGCCCGGTCCGATCACCGTATTCCGCCCTGCATTACCGAATAGGTTCATGCAGGTACTCGGGATCGGGGCGCCATTGCCATCGACTGCTAGTTGGCACGATCCAGCGAACGAAGCGGGTGCCGTCGGAACGCTGAAGCAGCTCAGCTTGATGTAGCCATTGACATTGCCGGTGACGGGGTTTCCGCAACCGGGCCCTGCCACGCGAGACGCGTAAGCAAACGGATCCGTGCTATTTTGACCCAGCGGATCCCCCGCGATAAGGACCGTAAACGGCGAGCCGGTACTGACTACAATCACCCCACCGAATTCCCACCCGCCGAGAGCGTGTTCTGTAATCGCTCCCCCAAACTTTGGAGCGGGCGGCTGCCAAAGGTAGTTCACCACAAAGTTTTGGGCTATATTGAAGTCACACAGACCATGCCTTCCTCCCCGGTTGAAGAACATCAGGCTGGAGAGCGAATTGGCGTACGGGTCCCCGAGCAGTCCGCCGGAACCGGAATCAAGGCATTTGCTCCAGGTATAACTGCCTTGAACCTGAAATCCGTGGCTCATCCGTTTTGCGAGCCCCGCCTGAAGGCCATGATAAACGGAGCTGTTATCCCACCAGAGTGCGCGAATCCGACCCACCTTGGAGTTGAGCGTGGGCCAGGCGCATGGAGGAGCTGTGCCATCTGCGCAATTTCCGCCCGTGCCCGTTGCAACAGGATCCGTGTGTGGAAGCGGCCAGAGATACCCGGCCGAGGTCAAAGTAGGAAGGACCATATTGCTGTCATCCGTGCTGAAAGGCGAGTGAACAGCGTGCGAGCCCACGTAGGCGATCGCCGCAGTTAGATTTGACGCGATTTCGTGCTGAATATTGAGGTTCCAGTTCAAGGCGTAATTGCGGTGTGGATGCTGTTCAACGAACCGGACTCCCACAGTTGACAGGTCCACAGTCTGAGCGAACGCCACCGCTCCTGTTGGGAAGGAGCCCGGAGGTAAGGAAGTGACACCTTTTTGAAGCTGATACGGTAGAACTCCAGTGCTGCCGTGCGTGTACTCCCAGGAAAGAGGTAGCACATCAAAGATTCCAAAGCCGCCACGCACTGCCGTCTTACCATTGTGAAAGGGATCCCATGCGAAACCGACGCGCGGTTCGAAGTTGTGAAGTGTTTGGTTCGAGGCCCACAGGGTTTTAACTGGCGTCTCTGCCGGGTTGGTGAGGCTGGTCAAGACAGCGAACGTGTTGTGCGCATCGGTCGGCAGCGTGACCGGCTCGTAACGCACACCAAAGTTCAGCGTGAGGTTCGAACGCGCACGCCAATCGTCTTGAACGTAGGCTCCAAAGAGGGTCTGACGCACATTAATTGGCCGAGTGGTCGCCGGATCGTCAATCAGGAGGCTTTTCGGCTGGTTCTCGAGAAAGGTGGTGAGAGAGTCAAACTTGAAGCTTCCATTTGGAGGCACCCCACCGGAAAACTCATCGTTTTGCATGCGCTCCACCGCAAACCCAACTTTCAAGGTGTGCGTGCCACGAGTAACGAAGGCGTCGTCATAGAACTGGTAGGAATTCCACGTGAGAATGTCCGATGAGACGGTGCCTAGCGCCCCGTCCATGGTAACGATTCCGCCGCCGCTTATAACAATTTCCGGTGAAAACTGCCCGGGCAACGCGCCGAGACTCGCATCCTTGGCCAGCGGATTCAGTGCAGCGAAAGGCGCGGTAACCATCGCAGCCACCCGGCTATAACCAATCCGCGCCGTATTCGCCAATCCCGCACTGAAGAGGTGGGTCTCTTCCACGCTGCCCATTTGCCTGAACGTGAAATTTTGGGTAAGCGTGTCTACCAGTGAATCCGGCATCGTAAGAGGCGCCTTATCGTAGAAATAGCTCACCGCAAGACTGTCCTTGTCAGAGAAACGGTGGTCGCCCCTCACGGTGAAATAGTTCTCCGTCAAGCGCTCAACTCCAGAAGTAATGAAGTTTCCCGTGTCTCCGTTCCCGATAAGACCGGCGTTGGGCAGCGGATAGAAGCCCAGATAGGGCACGACTTTTGGGTCAACCGTAATCGTCGAAGTCGTGCAGGTACCGTCAGGCTGCGAACACAGCGTTCCCGCTCGAGCTGCCGCGGAAGGCACGATATTGCTGAAAGTGTCGCTCTTCCTCTGCCGGATTCCCTCGTAGTCGGCAAAGATGAACGTCTTATTCTTTATAATCGGGCCTCCGCCGGCGACTCCGAATTGGTCACGATGGAATGGCGGTATAGGTTGCGTGAGGTCGTCGAAGTAATTTTTTGCGTCTAAGACCTTATCGCGAATGAAGTAGTAGGCGTCCCCGTGGAACCCGTTGGTCCCGGACTTGGTGATCCCATTGATGACCCCGCCCGAGGCCCGGCCATACTCCGCCGTATAGTTGCTGGTCAGGACAGAAAACTCCTGGACTGCGTCCACACCCAGGTTGACGCCCAGCGAGCTTCCCGGCGACCCATTCGAATAGTCGTTTATGCTGACCCCGTTGAGCCGGTAATTATTTTCGAATGGCTGATGACCGGATATGGACAATAGCGTTCCGTATCCTCTATTACCCCGGTTGCTGGCGCCCGCCTCGACGCGGACGCCAGTCACTCCCGGTTGGAGTGTAGCCAGTTGGGTCCAGTCACGGCCGTTCAAAGGCAGCTCGCGCTCAGTTATCGAGTCGACCTCGGCGCTCAACGCCGACGAAGCGAGTTGCACATCCGGCGCGATTGCGACTACTTCTACCTTTTCCGTGGCGTGGCCAATCTTCAAGGGAATATTCAGCGCTTTTACAGCGCCAACGGTTAATGTCAGTCCCGTTTGCACTGCAGTAGAAAATCCTGCAGCCGAAACTGTGATCTCATAATTTCCCGGCAACAAGTTCGGGGCGCTGTAAAATCCGTCCGAGTCGGTATTAATGTCACTGACAACCCCTGTCGCAGTGTTTTTAATCGAAACGTTCGCATGGGGAACTCCCGAGCCAGATTGGTCCGTCACGGTGCCAGTAAGGTTGGCTCCCGCGACTTGCGCATAGACTGGAGTGGATAAGAGCCCCGTGAGTATCAACATCAAACAGACCAAGAAACTGCCAGCAATTTGTTTTGAATCCGCGATTGTCATCAAGTACCTCCGAGGACTGCCAGTGGCCCACACGTAAATCCTTGCCGCGCAGCCTATAGTGTCAACTGTTAACAGTCAACAGAAATATCGTCTGCCGCCCAAGGGTTCCCGCTTGATCCCGAAACTGGGTCATCTGGAACCAAAAACCAGTCTCTGTAGCTGTCAGCTGGAGATTGGCTGGGAATCCGCCAACCTTGATCGCGCATGTCCTCGCGAAGCACCGCGGTTGCAGCAACTGCCGTCGGCGGGGGTTGGAATCGCAGCGGGCGTTGTCGGCGCAGCCGCATTGACTCGCGTGATGACCAGCTTGCTATTCGGGGTCAGTGCGACAGACGCGTTCACCTTCGAGACCGTGCCGGCGCTGCTGGCGGCGGTAGCGTTTGCCGCGACCGTCATTCCGGGGTGGAGGGCAACTCGAGTCGATCCGATGGTCGCGTTGCGAGAAGAATAGCGGCGCGTGTCCCAGCTTTATTCATGTCGCTGTATTTCCGCGCTGCGCGCCGGATCTCTCAGCGCACCATCAACGTTCGCTGGGCCCTGCTGCAGTCTGTCGTAGGAAACTTCGATGAACACACGTCTGACATCCGTGGGCCCACGGTCTGTCGAATTCTGAGCGCATTGTCGGCAACTCGGATATTCCAGCGACTCACATGGGATCGCGGTCCACAACTCCCTTGCTGCGTAATCCGACGGATGTGCGCCATTGCTCACAGCACGCGGGAGCGAATGTCGATTTCGGAGACGAGGGTGCGGTGGACTGGGCATTTCTCGGCAATCTCAAGCAGCTTCGAGCGTTGCTCTTGGGTTAGCCGCCCCGCGAATTCGAGGTCGCTCTCAATGTGGTCAAGCATTCCTTCTTTGGTTTCGCAATCGGCGCAGTC
>JAUTWY010000022.1 GCA_030838305.1 Acidobacteriaceae bacterium | reverse complement strand
CAGGCCGGCAGCGTTACTGACAAGGCGACGGTAATCAAACAGCACAACAGTCGATACTGCATATCCGTCCTTCGAATCCAGGCAAATTCGGCCCGTGGTCCCGGCAAATTGGCCCTGATGACTCTCTAACTTTAACTTTGAAAAGCTGGCGAGACACCTTGGCGTCTCGCCAGAACTGTGTCATACAACGACTACAGCGAGCGCAGAAAATCCAATATCTGCTGCTGCTGCGTAGGTGTAAGGTTGTCGAAATTCCCCTCCACGACATTGGCTTCACTGCCATTGCCTTCATGGGCATCGATTGCCGTGAGCAGGTTTGTGGTCCGGCCATCGTGCAGCAGGAAGATCCGCTGCCCCAGTCCCCACAATGGAGCGGTGCGGAACTGGTCTCCGCCCGCGCCGCCCTGCGCGACGTTATCCGCCAAGCCCGTCCCCATGTGATGGATCTCAATATCGGAAAACGCATTCACCGGGACCCTGCTCAACGATGACGTGAAATTAGACGCTTGCGTCGTGCCAGGCGTGGGATTGTGGCACTTCGAGCAGCCAATCGAACTGAACAGGGCGCTGCCGGTGGAAATCGCACTCGAAGAGACCTGTTGTCCATTCAGCACCACTCCTCCTGGTGGGGGCGGAGCCAGCGCGCGCATGAAGTTGGCGAATGCCGAGACGTCATCCAGCACCGCTGCATTTGGTGTCGCGGCAGGGTTGGCCTCGTCTTCCGGATAACCGGCTAAACCAAGGTTCAGGCAATTTGACGGCAGCCCCAATTGGAATTGGTCCTCCCCAGGCAAGGGACGTTCCTGCGGGAACACCACACTGCTGATCCCCATCTCCACGTTGTATGCTTCGCCGGAAAAGATGTGTAGAGACTTGTTCTGCGCCTTCCAGCCGAAGCGGGTGATGGTGCCGTCATTGCCGTTGCGGTTGAAAGCGCCGGAAATGCCCAGGTTGTTGTTGTTGTTGCTCACCTGATTATTCAACAGCGTTGAATCGTCAAGGTTCTCGATCAGGCCTGCCCCAAAGACCGGCGTGGGAATGCGGAAGATGATGTTGTTGGTCGCCTGCGCAGTGCTAAAGCTGGGCTGCGGCAGACTGCACGTCCCGGCATCGGAGCGCCCAGATACGGTAAACAGATCTTCCACTCCGCCATTGGGGGCGTTGTAGTTCACGGTGCCATTGCTGTTAAAGAAGAACGGGAACCGCGCTTCGCGGGTTGGGCCATTGGCCGTAATGAAGTACGGGGTAGCGTCTCTGGGTGCGACCCCGTTGCTGGTGAAATTGAACTGGGGATTGACTGCAAGCCCTGTCCCGCCGATTGCCGGTTGCGCGTGACAGGAACTGCAGTTGTTCGAATTGAACCGCGGTCCCAGCCCGTTGTTGCCCGTCGGGCTGTTGGAAACGGACTCCACTGCCTGAAATCGATTCTGCCCGTCGGTGAAAAAGGAAAGTATCCCGGAAGGGCTATTCGACAACACCGAAGGGAATGCCGCTCCTGTGCCGCGGTTACCGCTCTGCACTCCAGGGTCGGTCTGAGCTAGTGCCATTCCGGCGAGGGATAGCACTGCCACGATTAATATTGACGCGAGTCTAGCTGTTTTGATCACGACTCCTCCTTGTAACGGTGGTCACTTGTTTGCGCCGGGCTCTAGCTTCGAGCCTTGGTTGAAAGGCCTGGAATCGATATCCCAGGAAACAGCAGGAAAGAATGGGGTATACCTCCTTCTGCTGGAAGCGTGCGCTCCATTGAGCGGAGCAAAGTTCCTTATCGGGTCGGTTAACGCCAGGGACCGCAATGGCGCACGGAAATGCACGGCTGAATTCGCACAGTGAAGGTGCAGGGGTGTACGAAATCAGTGCCGGGGTTTTAACGCAAATTCGTTCCGTCTCAACAAGAACTTGCGGGATGTTACGGAGTTAGAACAGACCGCGCCGGATAGGCGGCGGCATCATTCGCTTTTTCTTGCGGATACGAAGTGACTTCCACTGAATCCGCTTGAGCAGAATGGACACGAAGAATTGGTGAGCCTGTTCCGAAAACCGAAACTGAGGGGGGATTTTCTTCTCTTGCGATTCATCCCAGCTTGGCGTTCAAAGCCATCTGCCCCAACGCGGCTAATGGCCTCTGGATGACCGATGTTCACTTAGGACGGACAAAGCCCGAAGGCCCGGCCATGGTCGCGTGGGTGGCAATGCCCGTGTGGGACGGACGGACACTCCTGTCCGTCGCCTTTGACCTTGCCCTGAAGTTGCTCTCGCCGTGGATGTTGAAGTTGCTCGGGTGGGACGGACAAGAGAGTCCGTCCCACCCGGACATCGCTTATACTGGCTTCATATATGTCCGCCGATTCCCACAAGACCTTCTACCTCGAAACCTTCGGCTGCCAGATGAACGTCCATGACTCGGAAAAGGTCATTGGCACGCTGGTGCACGAGGGCTATCGCCAGGTGGAGACGGTCGAGCAGGCCGACTTGATTCTGTACAACACCTGCTCCATCCGCGATAAGGCAGAGCAGAAAGTGTTTCACCGCTTGGCGGACTACAAGAAGTTGCTGAAGCAAGGCAAAAAGTTTGGCGTGCTGGGCTGCGTAGCGCAGCAGGAAGGCGAAAAGATTTTCGAACGCGCGCCGCATGTCTCTCTCGTCTGCGGATCGGCGTCGTACCGCAACCTACCGCAGATGCTGGCGCAACTTGAGGCAGGGAAGTCCGAAGCCGCGAAGCCGGAAGCCGGAAGCCTGATCCGCATCACTGGGCTTGACGATCGCGAAACCGACAAGTGTTTCGAAACCGAATTCACCGCGCGCACCAATCCCCATCGCGGGTACATCACCATCATTGAAGGCTGTGACAAGTTTTGCTCCTACTGCGTGGTGCCGTTCACGCGCGGAAAAGAACGAAGCCGCACCGCGGAGTCGGTACTCGCCGAAGCCCGCCAGATGACCGATCTCGGCTACACGGAGATTCAACTGCTGGGTCAGAACGTGAATTCATACAAAGACCCGGCAGGGAAGCTGGGTAGAGGGAAAAGCTTCTCGGAATTGCTGGCCGCAGTCGGCGAAGTGCCCGGCATTCGCCGGGTGCGCTTCACCACCTCGCACCCGCGCGACTTTGGCCGCGACATCATCGATGCGATCGACGCCGTCCCAACTCTCTGCGATCACGTCCACCTGCCGGTGCAGAGCGGATCCGACCGTGTGCTCAGTGCTATGCAGCGCCTTTACAACCGCGAGCAATATCTCGAACGCATCGCCTGGATGAAGTCAGCGAAACGCGAGATCAGCATCACCAGCGACATCATCGTTGGCTTCCCAGGAGAAACCGAAGAGGACTTCGCCCAGACTCTGTCTTTGCTGGACGAAGTCGGCTACGACGCCGTCTTCACCTTTAAATACTCACCCCGGCCAAACACCCCGTCGCTGGCGTTAGAAGATGCGATTCCGGATCAGGAAAAATCTCGTCGCCTCGAACTCCTTATGGCTCGTCAAAAAGAAATCCAGATCACACGTTATAAGAAATACATAGGAACAATCTCCGAAGTAATGGTTGAGGGAAAAAACGAAGCCCGCAACCAATGGATCGGCCGCACCAGCCAGAACAAAACCCTAAACTTCACAGCCCCCGAAGATGCATCTCCCGCTATAGGAAGCTACGTCCAAGTAAGGGCAACAACAAGTTTTCCCAACAGCCTTCTGGGCGAATTGGTGGTATAAGAAGCGAAGAGGTCTGCGACACGGCGCGTTCGGAGTATAAGGAAGCCTAAAGCAGCACGTGAAGGAGCCGCCATGGAAGTAGAAATGACTATCCGAGGACTATTGATGGATCCGGTTAGCAATATGCCTATTGTCATTTTGAAGGATGTGGCGGGGGAGTCGGTGCTGCCGATTTGGGTGGGGGTTTATGAAGCGAATGCGATTGCGCTGGAGATGGAGAAGGTGAGCACGCCGCGTCCGATGACGCATGATTTGATTAAGAATGTGCTGACCGGGCTGGAGACACAGGTGCACAAGGTAGTGGTGACGGAGTTGCGCGAGGATACGTTTTATGCGGTGATCTGGCTGGAGCGCGGCGGCGAAGTGGTGAGCGTGGACTCGCGTCCGTCGGATGCGCTGGCGCTGGCGCTGCGCGTGGATTGCCCGATATTTGTGGATGAGATCGTGCTGAAGAATTCAAAGCAGGCGGCGAACATGTCGGATCGCGCGACGGCCGAAGAACTGCGTAAATATCTGGATGGACTGAACGACGAGGATTTAGGGAAGTACAAGATGTGAGAGCTGTCAGCTCTCATGTGTCAGCTGTAAGCGATCAATAAACCAACACCAAACGTCCCGCACCGGGCTCAGCGGTCCGAACTAAGCTCAGCGGTCGCGCCCCTCACTTTACATAATACCTGTTATCGGACACTGAATCCGTTCTGCGCCTGCCACTCTGCTCCTCGCACCACCCCCTTACTAGTGAAAGCCAAAAGCAAAAGTCAAAGGCGACGGACAAGAGAGTCCGTCCCACACCGGGGCGGTCGGCCCCAGGGAGAGCCGCTACGACGGTGGGAAGACGATTTTGGGATGGAAGAGGGTGCCGGCGACGCGGGTGGCGATGGCGATGAGGTCGCTTTGGCCGGCGAAGACTTTGACCTGGCGGGCGCGGGAGAGGTCGGGGAGGTTGATGGGGCGTCCGCTGCGGATGCGGGCGGCGGTCGGTTCGTCGGCCGTGACGGAGGGAAAGTGGGGCAGGAGTTGGCGAGGGTGGACGAAGAAGAATTCGATTCCGGGTGGGAGCTCGAGTTCTGTTGACGGTATGCTTCGTGGCAAGAGTGGCGGGCGTGAGGGCCCGCCCCACATGGTGTTGCCACTATCGAGAACAGCAGGTTCCTCCACTCCGCTTCCCTTTCCCTGCGGGAAAGCAAGGCTCCGGTCCGAATGACAATTCTTTGTTTCTCGCTCGATTTGTTCCAGGGTGTGAGCGTGGGTGATTTCGAATTCGGCGACGGCGGTGCGGCGGAGGGATTCGAGGTGCGCCCCGGAGCCAAGATGTTGGCCCATTTCGTGGGCGACGCTGCGCATGTAAGTCCCCGAGGACACGCGTGCGCGGAAGCGGGCGCGGGCACCTTCCACAGAGAGGATCACGAACTCTTTGATCTCAACTTGTACCGGCTTGAGCACAACCTCTTGTTGCCTGCGCGCCAGCTTGTAGGCGGGGATGCCGTTGATCTTCTTGGCGGAGAACGGTGGCGGTACCTGCTCGATGATGCCGAGGAACTGGATGGCAAGTTTCTGCAATTCGTCGAGAGTTGGAGTAACGGAGTTCGGTTCCCCGACGGGATCGCCGTCTGCGTCATAAGTGTTGGTGGCGAAGCCGAAGCGGATCACGCCTTCATAGGTTTTTTCGGAAGCGGTGTAGAACTGGGCGAGGCGGGTGAGGCTGCCGGTGACGAGTGGAAGCACACCGGTGGCGAGGGGATCGAGAGTACCGAGGTGGCCGATGGAACGCTGGCCCAGGATGCGGCGCATGCGGCTGACAACGTCGTGAGAAGTCCAACCGGCGGGCTTATCGAGGATGATGACGCCATTCATGAGAAGATTGGGGATTGAGTAATTGGGTGATTATGTGTGCCGTTCAGATCCTAGTGATGATGTCCCAAATGAAAGAGAAAAACGCACAAGGGCTAAAGCCCGAAACCGTTTAGGGTCTTAGCGGCGCGGCTGAAGG
>JAUTWY010000004.1 GCA_030838305.1 Acidobacteriaceae bacterium | reverse complement strand
GCCTTCTGCTACCGCGATCCGACTCGCGCCGATCGTCTTTCGCTGGATCAAGTGAAGGCAGTGATGGAACGCCTGCCGGTGCGCTCGGTGAATCTCGGCACCGGTGAGAACGGCATGCATCCTGACTTCAAGGAAATCCTGGCGTACCTGCAGACGAAACCGGTGAAGCTCACCATCACTTCCAACGGTCATAGTCTTGCTGTTCTGGAAGACAATGAACTGCGAGCATTTCATGACATCGAGTTCTCTCTCGATTACGCGACCCAAGGGGAACAGGATGGACAGCGCGGCGACGGCAATTGGGCACTGATCCACCAGCAAGCGGAACGTTGTGTAAGGCTCGGCGTGCCTGTAACCATCGTCGCCGTGATGATGAAATCGAACTACTTGCGTCTCGGGGATGTGGCGCGAGTAGCCAAACGGTTCGACTCCCCTTTGCGAGTAAATGTGTACCAGGCCGTGCGATCAGACGTTTATGCCCTGAGCTACGAAGAGTACTGGGAAGGGTTCCGACGCCTCTTTGAGGAGACCGATGCAATCGCTATTGGCGAGCCGCTGGTTCGCGCGATGGCGGGACTCCCACCGCTCAGAGCTGGTTGTGGCGTAAGCACCGTACGAGTGACACCGAGAGCCACGACGCAACCCTGCGTTTATTGGCCAGGATCGGGGGAGCCGCTTTCAGAGTTGATCTCCGCAGGCGACAACATTCTGAACTCAACACCTTTCGAGCAGGCACGGACACTTCCTCAGGCCTGCCATCCGTGCGAGTTTCGCGAGTCGTGCCACGGAGGATGTGCCGGACGGCGACGCCTGCAGGGCGCACTACTAGAGCCTGATGGTTATTGTCCGATCGTTCGGGGCGAGCGCCCACGACTGGAGATCCGCATGGCTGCAAATCGCGATTTGCCCAAGGTGAGCAGTTCCTGCACTACCGTCGTGATCGCCAGGTAGTCTAATTCGTGACGAACAACATCAACGGTTCGATTGGGCTCTTGTTCTGACGGCCCTCTTCGAGATGAAAACATCAGCGGGAAGCTTGAACCGAGCGCTTAATTTCCGCACCTGTTCAATGGTGAGACTTCGATGTCCCGCCAGAAACATGGAAACCGCACTCTCCGAACCGAATTGAGGAATCAGGTCCCGTTGTGTGAGATTCTGCTTTTCAATGAGAAGCCGAACAACTGAAGCCGGGTCCGTCGCAGGAATTGGATAATGCTCTTGCTCGTAACGTTCTACGAGCAAGGTTAGAGTGCAAATGTAAGCTATTATGTTTCAATGATTTACGGTTTATGCCCCTCACCTCGGAGCGGCGCAACGTCGAAACACGAAAATTGCACTGGCCGCTGCCACGCATCCGTATTCCAGCAGCATCACCCAGCCAGGAAGCGATCCCCACGGACGCCCAAGTGCGCGCAAGTGCCATTGGACATATATGGGAATGATGCTCACTGTCCAGATGATGAGGGGCATCGTTGAGGCCGACCGCAGGAAGGGCAGCAGCCAGAGGAGGTACCATGGATATACGACCGGTGCACAGAAGAGCGATGCTGCCATGGGCCACGCAAATGCGTCCGGAGACCACTCGGGTGCTGCGCTTCTTAGCCAGGTTGCAGTCGCTAATCCAGCGAGAACTGCCAGCCCAGCCAGCCACTGCGGAGGCACCACCTGATCGAGCGCCGCAAACAGGGGACCATTAAAGCGGAAACTCTGCACATACGTACCAAGGGAGCCGGTGGGAATGCGGCCGTGACTAAGAAATGGGGTGTACAGAAGTCCGAGCAAGGCTGCCGCCAGCGCGGCGTCGCGAACGCGAACCCGCTTCCAGTAAAGGGGCAACAGTACGACGGGCAGCAATTTCACAGCTATAGCCAGCCCAAGTGCGACCGCCGCAGTCGCCCGCCAACGGCGCACTAGCGCAACGGCGGACACCAGCAACAATAGCGCGCCCACAATGTCAACGTGACCGCTTCCCGCCACCTCAATGGCCAACAATGGATTCCAGGCGTATGCCAGAACCAAGTGTGCTCCCTGCCGGGTACAACGCAAGAGATCGAGCAACACGAAAACAATTGCGACCTCGCAAACTGCAAATGCGACTTTTAGCGTAAAGACAGACTCATGAATCGCGGTTACGGCGCGGAAGAAAAGCTGAGCGCCCGCTGGATATGGGCTCGGAAGATACGGGTTGTTCAGCGTGCGGGTTTCGGGGGTGTGTAAGGCGCCGAGTGCAGGATCGCTCGGAACGACAATGTAGGGGTTGTAGCCGAGCCGCTGCACGCGGCCATCCCAGACGTATCGATGAATGTCATCATCGGCGCCCGGGGGCACCCGAAGAAATTCAATGTGCCACACAGCAGCCAGGACGAGCCCAATGACGACAACGCGTCGGGCAAATTTTGGCGTGGTGAAAAACTCACGGATCGCCAGGAGGTACACGATTCCCGCGAGCGTCAAGGAGGCCATGAAGGATGGTCCACCCCTATCGCCGAAGTTGCGTGAGCAGATCGTTAGCGCCACGCACAACGTGACGCCAAGTATGTACACTCTCCACGCGGGGGTGACCTTCACAGTTCTCCCGTGGCCAGGTGCGGGTAGTGCATCAGTTTCAATTTTCTGCAACTCCGAAAATGGAATGCAATAGTCACCTTGTCGGGACAATGCTGGTGAAAATCCAGCCGCCAACCTGAACGATTCGGTTGGGTCGTCGTCTAACTCTTAAGACATCCCGGTTTCCCATCGAAATTCATCGCGACGCATCGCCCAGCTGCGCGACTGCTTCTTTCCACTCACGCAACCATGCCGCCGTGCGGGGTGCCCTTGCCGGAGCCAGCCGCAACTCCTCGGCCAACCGAGTCAGGTCGTCCACTACATCAATATCGTAAAAAGGAGCTGCTAAACCTACGGAAAGCTCAAGCGCTCGTGCGCGCGATAGAAGTCTCTCCAGCGCGCTACTCGTGCCCATTCCGTCGTGTGCGAAAAGGGTAGGATGAGAAGCCTTTGCCCCGACGAGATAGTAGCCTCCGTCGTGCGTTGGTCCAACGACTACGTCATGTGCGGCCAGCGTTTCGAACGCGTCTTCGAGAACAGAATGCGGCAGGTGTGGGCTGTCGCTGTTGAAGGCAATAATGCGTCGCTGCTGACCTTCTGCGAAGTGGGCAAACACCGACGTGAGGCCTGCCGCAAGACCTTCCCCTTTCTGCGCAACAACGCTCGCTTCGTTGCCTGCTAACTGCTCGCCTGCCAGTTGCGCCAGCTCGTTTACGTCCGAGTCCGGGCACATGATGGCAACTTCTACGTCGCTCAATGACCGCGCCAGCGCCAGCGTGTCGTCCAAAAGACAGCAATAAAAAGCGGTGACGGCCGCAGGAGAAAGGCTGGGAGTCAGCCGGGTTTTGACTTCGCCTGGCCTCGGTGCTTTCGCCATGATGACCAGCACGCGGTTACTCCCTGACGAACCCCCCACCGTCTCGCTTGCGGATTTCATAAAATCTTACGCGGATCCTACGCTGGCCGTGTTTTTCCGGCTCTTCGATGACGGAAATAATAGCGCACGATCAAGCTAAGAATGAACCAACCGGCGCCGACCGTGCCTTTCAGCGTGCCGCTGATCTTCGATTTTCCGATGCGCGGGTAGTAGCTGACAGGGACTTCGACCACGCGGTATCCAGCCAGGGCGCCTTTTAGAATCATCTCAACCGCCCAGCCATAGGTGGTCTCTTCGAGCGCAAGCGCCCGTAGTACATCTCCGCGGCCAGCGCGAAACGGGCCGAGATCAGTGATTTCTAGTCCATATGGACTAGAAAAGAGAAGCCTGATCAGGCTGGCGGCGAGACGATTACCGAACACCTGATGCCAGGGCAACGCCCCAGCAGAACGCCGTCCCTGCAGGCGGGAACCGAGCGTGATGTCCGCGCGCCCCTCAATGATTGGCGCTAACAGAATCGGCAGTTCAGAGGGCCGATCGCTGTAGTCGCCATCAAGGAAGACAACCACGTCAGGGGAATTTGCCGCGGCCAGACCCGTGAGGCACGCTCGCCCATAGCCGCGGCGCGGTTCCTGAATGACTCGGGCTCCCATTCTTGCGGCGATCTCGGGGGTCCCGTCATTCGAGTTGCTGTCGACAACGATGACCTCCGTCGTGAGATCGGAGGGAAGATCCGCTAAAACGCGCTGAATCGCCTGCGCTTCATTATGGGTAGGGATGATGACGGACACGCGCACGTGTGCCCAATCACCACCACGGAGAAGATGGCCACCGTTGCGCCAGCCACGCGTCAACACCCCATCTGCGGCCGGCCCGTCCGACAGCGAGCCCGAGCGATGCCAGCACCGAAACCAGTAGTTCCCAGATCCATGAGGTGCCCCACTCCGAAATCCAAAGGCTGCCGAGAAATAGAAAAGCCACAAGTGCGGCGGGCCGGGTAAGCAGACCGATGACCAGCAGGATACCGAGCGAGATCTCGGTCAGGCCCTGCAGGGGAGCAGCCAGCGTGGCGTGGTTTGCCGCCAGACCCATCACCGCCTTCCATGCAGCCGGGCAGTGGCTTGCCTTGATGTAGTAGTTGATCAGACCCGCATAACCCGCCGGCGTGTAGAGGCCTTTCCCCAGATTCTCGAAAAAGACCCACACGAACATTGCGCCGATCGTCACTCGCACGATGGCGAGACCGTTTGCTGCTTGCGGTTGGCGGGCCACTGTGGTTCCGTCACTTCGCAGGGAGCTTGCGATCGTTGTCATGGTGAACCTCTTTCGTTTATTCCGCTTTCATCCAGTTATCCGAGCCTGCCAGCTTAACTGACACATCAGTAATGAAGAGGTGCAAGGGCTTACCGTCGGCTGTGCCGCGGTGCTCGGTTGAGATCAGCAGAGGACCTGCCTTTTTGTAGCCTGCCCAGGTTGCTTTGACGACACTCGGCTTCTTGGGCCCGCCGCGATGATAAACAAATTGCTCGACGCGGTTGTCTTTGCCGACGTAGAGTTCCCAGGTGTCGCCAGGTGTGTAGCCGCCGATCTCGGCGGGATATTTCACTGTGACCAACTCGGCCGAGCCGTTGCCAATCGGCAGTTTGTGCATACCTTGATCAGTCACGGTGGCGCTGGTGTCCCAGTAAGCGTGGAGGGGGAACAGAAGCCAGTAGTTATCGTTGGTGAAACCCGGATCAACCTCGTTTTTCACGGTGTCGGGTTGGCTGCTGAGCTGGGAGCGCATGTAGGTGACCTTGACCGGCTTGCCGTCTTTATCCTTCCCCTCATAGGAAACCTTGTTGGTCTTGGGCTCCCATTCCCAGGTACGGGACACATTCACTCCAGGGAACTGTGCATTCCAGGTGTAGCGGATCGCCTCGATTTGCCCATACGAATCAAGGCCATAGGTTTTGGCGATCTTTTCAAGGATTGGCGGGCGCGGTTGCGCCCAAGAGTGTGGAGCAAGGACCAGCAACACAAGAAATAGACAACCGAGGGTTGTTGAACGACCGAACTTTGTCATGGAGGGTCCTCCTTTGTCATTTGTCATCCGCGGCGTGAGCTTTCGCGGTGTCTCGATGTATCTCCTGCGGACCTCGATGGTCTCCAACCGCAGGAGCGCCTCGCTGCCGAACCCAGGGCCACGCAAATTGTCTTTTTTCGAGCCGTTGCGTTTCGAGCCATTGCGGCAGCGCTCGAATTCTATCTCGCGAAGCTATGGGTGTACAAATTATCGCCAAAGGCCATCCTCGGCAGCCGTGACAACTCGCGTTGGCTGCTGCTAAAATTCCGGGCATGTCCGCCGATTAGGAGGGTCTCCGTGAAGCTGCGAGTTCTCTCATCGTTACTACTTCTGTCTGTTCCGGTATGCCAGTTGGCCGCCCAAGCCACTTCGAATGCCCAGAAATTCAGCCCGCCAACCCGCACCTTTCGATTCACCTACAACTTCACGGTGAAGGATATTCCCACCGGAGCGAAGCGAGTGCGCGTCTGGATACCGGTGCCGCAGACTGACCGGCATCAGACGGTGCGCGTTCTGGCGGCCAAGGCTCCGGTTAAAACGCGGATGACGCAGGACCCCGAGTACGGCAATCGGATGATGTATGCCGAGATCCAGAATCCTGCTGAGGGCAAAGCAGAGTTCACTCTCGAGTACAAGGTCACGCGCCGCGAATACTCGCGGGGCGATTACGCGCAACTCAAGCGAACCGATCTGAAGCCTAGCGTCGTGTCGGCGTCGATGAGCCGTTTGATTGCGCCTGACAATCTGATTCCTACGGACGGGAAGATCAAGGAGCTGGCGTTGGAGGTAACCGGATCCCAGAGCGGGGCGGTCGCAAAAGCCAAGGCTGCCTATGATTACCTGTTCACGAATATGCGCTACGACAAGACGGGCTCAGGCTGGGGACGCGGGGACGCGGTGTGGGCGTGTGACGCCAAGCGCGGCAACTGTACAGACTTCCATTCTCCGTTCATCGGCATGCTGCGGGTGGACGGAATTCCGGCCCGCTTCGATATTGGCTTTCCACTGCCCGAAAACAAGGACAAAGGAGATATCGCCGGGTATCACTG
>JAUTWY010000001.1 GCA_030838305.1 Acidobacteriaceae bacterium | reverse complement strand
TACAACGTTTACGCCATGTGCTCCGATGGCGACCTGATGGAAGGCATTGGGGGGGAAGCCGCATCCCTGGCGGGGCACCTGCACCTTTCAAATCTCTGCTGGATGTACGACCACAACCACATCACTCTGGACGGTCCTGCCAACTGGTCGTTTAGCGAAGATGTGGCTACGCGCTTTATCGGCTATGGATGGAATGTAACGCGCGTTGCCGATGCCAACGATCTGGAAATGCTAGGGCGCGCCTTTGAAACCTTTCAGAAAACCACGGATCGGCCGACGCTGATCATCGTAGACAGCCACATTGGCTATGGATCTCCTCACAAACAAGATACGAATGCAGCGCATGGAGAGCCGCTGGGCGAAGAGGAAGTGCGGCTGGTAAAGAAGTTTTATGGCTGGCCGGAAGATGCCAAGTTTCTGGTGCCCGAAGGCGTGCGCGAGCACTTCCGGGATGGCATTGGAAAGCGCGGGCATGAGTCGCGTGGGCAGTGGTCGAAGATGTTTGCGGACTACTCGCAGAAGTATCCGGAACTTGCCGACCGGTTGCATCGCATGCAGCGCCGCGAGCTTCCCGTTGGCTGGGATAAAAATCTTCCCACGTTTCCGGCGGACGCTAAGGGTGTGGCCACGCGCGAAAGTTCAGGGAAAGTGCTGAATGCGCTGGCGCAAAGCGTTCCGTGGCTCATCGGCGGGTCGGCCGATCTGGCCACCTCGAACAAGACGACTTTGAAATTTGAAGGCGCTGGGGATTTCCAGGCAGACAGCTACGCTGGACGCAACCTGCACTTCGGCGTGCGCGAGCATGTGATGGGCGCGAGCGTGAACGGGCTGACGGTTTCTGGACTCCGCGCGTTCGGCGCGACTTTCTTTAACTTTAGCGACTACATGCGGGCGAGCATCCGGCTTTCCGCGCTCATGGAGGCGCCGTCGATTTTCGTCTTCACTCATGATTCGATCGGAGTGGGAGAGGACGGGCCAACGCACCAGCCGATCGAACAACTGGCGTCATTGCGCGCCATGCCGAATCTGATTGTGCTGCGTCCCGGAGACGCCAACGAAGTGACCGAAGCGTGGAAGATCATCGCGCAGTCGCAACACCAACCAGTCGCACTGGTGCTGACACGGCAAGCGATGCCGACTTTTGATCGCACGAAATACGGCGCTGCCTCGGGCACCGCCAGGGGCGCGTACATTCTCGCGGATGCGCCCGGCAAGCCTGACGTCATTTTGATGGGGACGGGCAGTGAAGTTTCGCTCTGCGTTGAGGCTTACGAGAAGCTCAAGGCGGAAGGAATTAAGGCACGAGTAGTGAGTATGCCGTCATGGGAAATCTTTGAACATCAGGATGCTGCTTACAAGGAAAACGTTTTTCCGTCTGCGGTTACGGCGCGAGTCTCGGTGGAAATGGCATCCACTTTTGGCTGGGAGCGGTACGTTGGGCTAAAAGGAAGAAAAATTGGGATGCACCGCTTCGGAGCCTCGGCCCCGTTGAAGGATTTGCTCAAGTTTTTTGGCTTTACGGTCGATGCGGTCGTTGCGGAAGCGCGTAAAGCGATCGCTGGAGAGTGATTCAGAGAGGTTTAATTCGAGCCAACGCGTCCGCCATCAATTTCATCAGGGAGAAATCATCATGCAACCGACTGGAATCCTGGAAACCGCAAAAGCGACTGATCCTCTAAAGGCATTGCTCAGTTATGGGCAATCGATGTGGCTCGATTACATTCGTCGTGACCTAATCACCAGCGGAAGTCTTAAGAAGATGATTCAAGACGACGGCCTTCGCGGGATGACTTCGAATCCAGCCATTTTCGAGAAGGCGATCGGCGAAAGCTCGCTCTACGACGATATATTGAAATCGCTGGCTTCGCGGCGTGATCTGGATGCCACCGGCCGCTACGAGCAGATCGCGATCCGCGACATTCAAGACGTTGCGGATGTGCTGCGTCCCGTGTACGAAGAATCGAAATTCCGCGACGGCTATGTGAGCCTGGAGGTTTCTCCGCTGCTCGCGCTCAAGACACAGGAAACAATTGAGGAGGCCCGCCGCCTCTGGAAGGCTGTGAATCGCGAGAATGTGATGATCAAGGTTCCGGGAACGGCGGAGGGACTTCCCGCAATCCGCCAGTTAATTGGCGAAGGGATCAATATCAACGTGACCTTGTTGTTCGCGCAGGAAGTATACGAGAAGGTGGCGGACGCTTACATTGCCGGGCTCGAAGATCTAGGGAAGAGCGGTGGCAAGCTGAACAAAATTGCGAGTGTGGCGAGTTTCTTCATCAGCCGCATCGATTCGCTGGTGGATTCGATGATCGACGATAAGCTGAAGACCACCGCCGATGCCCAACAGCAGGCGCTGCTCAAGAGTCTGAAAGGGAAAGTTGCGATTGCCAACGGCAAACTCACCTATCAGCGCTACCGGCGAATCTTCAGCGGACCCCGCTGGGAGGCGTGTGCCGCAAAAGGAGCGCAGACGCAGCGCGTCCTGTGGGCCAGCACGAGCACGAAAAATCCCGCGTATCGTGATGTCATGTATGTGGAGGAGTTGATTGGTCCCGATACGGTGAATACGATGCCCCCGGCGACCATCGATTCTTTTCGTGATCACGGACGTTTGCGGAACAGCCTTACAGAAGATGTAGCAGGAGCGCAGAAAGTGATGGACGATTTGGCCAGGGCCGGCATCTCGATCAAGGAAGTTACCTCCAAGCTGACCATCGACGGAGTAAAGCTATTCGCCGATGCTTTCCACAAACTTCTCGGCGCAGTGGAGAAGAGCACACAGCAAAAAGGACAGAACGCGTGAGCCGTTTGAAATCGTCGCTGCCGGAAAAACTGGCCGCCGCAGTGAAGACGACGGTCGCCGAGTGGCAGGCCAGCGGCAAGATGCAGAGGCTTTGGCAGCGCGATGCATCGCTCTGGACCGGCGATGACGAGGCGAAGTGGCTCGGCTGGTTGGACATTACCGAGGAGCAAATCTCGCACCCGGTGGAGCTGCGGAATCTCGCAAAAGAAGTGTGGAGCGCGGGCTTCAAAGACGCTCTCCTGCTGGGCATGGGCGGGTCAAGTCTTTGTCCGGAAGTTCTGCGCATGACGTTTGGCAAAACCCCCGGGTATCCCAACCTGCACGTGCTGGATTCCACAGATCCGGCGCAGGTTAAAGAGTTCGAGAACAAGATCGACATCGCCCGGTCACTTTTTATTGTTTCCAGCAAATCGGGCAGCACGCTCGAACCCAACATTTTTAAGCAGTATTTTTTCGAACGCGCGAAGCAGGTGGTGGGCGCGGACAAGGCTGGCAGTCACTTTATTGCGATCACCGATCCTGACTCGAAAATGCAGGAAGTTGCGGAGCAGGATCGTTTCCGTCACATTTTCTTTGGTAGGTCTTCCATCGGGGGCCGCTACTCGGCGCTTTCGAATTTCGGCATGGTTCCGGCCGCCGTTATTGGCCTCGACACCAAGAAGTTTCTCGACCGCACCCAGGAGATGGTACGAGCTTGCGGCTCTGCGGCGCCGGTTGAGGAAAATCCGGGCGCCGTGCTTGGAATCATCCTGGGAACGGCGGCGCAGAGTGGGCGCGATAAGGTCACGATTATCACTTCTGCTGATATTTCCGACCTGGGAGCGTGGCTCGAGCAATTGCTGGCCGAGTCTACGGGAAAAGTTGGCAAGGGCATTATCCCGGTGGATCGTGAGCGGATTGCCGCGCCTGAGGTATATGGCACCGATCGCGTGTTTGTTTACGTGCATACCGAACATGCAACTGATGTCGTGGTCGATGCGAAGGTAGCAGCGCTGGAAAAAGCCGGACATCCGGTAGTGCGAATCTCGATGGCCGACGTCTATGACCTGGGCGCGGAATTTTTTCGCTGGGAGATCGCTACCGCGGTGGCCGGCTCCATCCTTGGAATCAACGCTTTCAATCAGCCCGACGTCGAGGCCAGCAAGATCGCGACCCGGAACCTGACTTCGGAATACGAAAAGAACGGTTCCCTGCCCGCGGAAAAGCCTGTATTGGAAGACAGTGGAGTGAAATTATTCACGGACGAGAAGAACTCATTCGCACTGGCAAAGGCCGCCGCCGGAGATAAGTCTCTCGCAGGGTATTTGAAGGCACATCTGAATCGCATTCGCACCGGCGATTACTTTGCAGTACTCGGATATATCCAAATGAACGCCGAACATGAGAAGAGCCTGCAAACCATTCGGCACGCGGTTCGTGACAAAAAACAAGTCGCGACATGCCTGGGCTTCGGTCCCCGCTTTCTGCATTCCACGGGACAGGCATACAAGGGTGGACCGAATTCAGGAGTGTTCCTTCAGGTGACTTGCGACGATGCTTTGGATTTGCCCGTGCCGGGACAGAAATACACATTCGGCGTCGTGAAGGCAGCGCAGGCGCGAGGCGACTTTCAGGTGCTGATCGATCGCGGGCGGCGAGCATTGCGGGTGCATCTGGGGCGCGATGTGAATGCCGGTCTGGCGACGCTGACGGCAGCGGTACAGGAAGCTTTGGAATAGTCCCGGACGGGACAGGATGTTTAGTGCTGCCAAAAAGTTAAGGAGCAGGATATGCAATTGGGGATGGTTGGTCTGGGCCGCATGGGCGCGAACATGACGCGCCGCCTGATGCGCGGCGGACATCAACTTGTGGTCGCGGATCGCAGCGCGGATTTGGTGAAGCAACTCTCCGGCGAAGGTGCCGGAGAATCATCGTCATTGCCAGATTTGATTGCCAAGCTGAAGCCGCCGCGAGCCGTTTGGGTGATGATTCCCGCGGGCGAACCCACGGAACAGACGGTGCAGAAACTGGCGGAGAACATGCAGGCCGGCGACAGCATCATCGATGGGGGGAACTCCTATTTCAAAGATGACGTGCGGCGCGCGAAACAGCTTAAGGGCAAAGGCATTCACTACATCGATGTGGGAACCAGTGGCGGCGTCTGGGGCCTGGAGCGCGGCTACTGCATGATGATTGGCGGGCCTGACGGAGCCGTGCAGCGGCTGGATCCCATTTTCAAAACGCTGGCTCCTGGTGTGGGCGAAATCGCTCGCACGCCCGGACGAGAGAAGCTAGGCGGAACGGCCGAGCAGGGCTACATTCACTGCGGTCCTTCAGGTTCCGGACATTTCGTGAAGATGGTGCACAACGGAATTGAATACGGCATGATGCAGGCCTATGCCGAGGGCTTCGACATTTTCAAGAATGCCACCAGCAAAGAGCTGCCGGAGGATATCCGCTACGATCTGAATTTGCCGGACATTGCCGAAGTCTGGCGGCGAGGCAGTGTGGTCAGTTCATGGTTGTTGGATCTGACCGCGATGGCGTTGACAGAGAATCCCACGCTCTCCGAATACGAAGGCTACGTACAGGATTCCGGCGAAGGACGTTGGACAATTCAGGCGGCGCTGGAAGAAGCGGTTCCCGCGGATGTATTGACCGCGGCCTTGTACGTGCGTTTCCGCTCGCGGCAGCAACACACGTTTGCCGAGAAAATGCTCTCTGCCATGCGTCAGAAATTTGGCGGCCACGTGGAGTCTGGTGCTCCGAAGAAGAAGAGCGCATAACATCTTGACCGATAGATTTTAAGGATTCGTATTATGGCTCAATTGGCGGAAAAACCTGCACCGGTTGCACCCCGCGTCGGGAAACAAGGCGACCCGTGCATTATGGTGATTTTTGGTGCGGCCGGAGACCTAACGGCGCGTATGTTGATTCCCGCGCTGTACAACCTCGCCCGCGCCGACTTACTCTCGAAAGAATTTGCCGTGTTGGGCGTGGCCCGCAAGCAGATGACGGACGAAGATTTTCGAAAGAGGGTACTGGAAGACGTAAGACAGTACTGCGGCGATTGTGTCGAAGATGCGACGTGGGACAGTTTTTCGCGCCGCTTCTATTACTTCGCGGGCGATTTCAACGACGACAAGCTCTTTCCCCAGCTCAAGAATCGCCTGGCCCAGATCGACCGCGATCATTCGACCCATCAAAACGTCTTCTTTTACATGGCAACGGCTCCAAGTTACTTTGGCACGATTGTTGAGAAACTCGCCGCCAATGGATTGATGGAGCAAAACAACGACCACTGGCGCCGGGTGATCATCGAAAAACCCTTCGGTCACGATCTGGAATCGGCAAAAATCCTGAATCAGCAACTGCTCAAGGTCGCCGACGAAAAGCAGATTTATCGCATCGATCACTACCTCGGCAAAGAAACTGTCCAGAACATCATGGCATTTCGTTTTGCCAACGGAATCTTCGAGCCCATCTGGAACCGCCGCTACATTGATCACGTGCAGATTTCGGTGGCCGAAACGGTGGGGGTCGAAGGCCGCGGCAGCTATTTCGACCATGCGGGGTCGATGCGTGACATGGTGCCCAACCACATCATGCAACTCATCAGCCTGACCGCGATGGAACCGCCTATTTCATTTGACGCGAATGCGGTGCGCGACGAGCAAGCCAAGATCCTACATGCCATTCAGCCCATCAGCGACGAAGAAGTGCTGAACCGCTCCGTACGCGGACAGTACGGGGACGGCAGCGTAGGGGGTCAGAAAGTTCCAGCGTATCGCAACGAGAGCGACGTCGCGCCGGATTCGCGGACGGAGACTTTTGTCGCCATGAAGCTGCTGATCGACAACTGGCGCTGGGCCGATGTTCCCTTCTATCTGCGAACCGGGAAGAGCATGCCGGCGCGCAACACCCACATCATGATCCAGTTCCGCCGCGCCCCGTTCGTGCTGTTTCGCGATACCTCCGTGGAACACTTGATGCCGAACCAGCTGGTGCTGCATATTCAACCGGAAGAAGGCATCTCGCTGCAATTTGCGGCGAAGGTGCCAGGTCCGGTGATGCGTCTGGGCACAGTAGACATGAACTTCGAGTATCAGGAATACTTCGGCAAGCAACCCAGCACCGGATACGAACGGCTGCTGCACGATTGCATGATCGGCGACCAGACATTGTTTCAGCGGGCAGACATGGTGGAAGCAGGGTGGAGCGTGGTCAATCCCGTACTCGATTTGTGGAAGGCGCTGCCTCCGAGAAATTTTCCTAATTACGCTTCCGGCACCTGGGGGCCGAAAGAGGCCGACGAACTATTGGAGCGCGACGGACGTCGCTGGAGGAACTTCGAGAAATGATTCTGGCCGGCGATATTGGGGCAACCAACGCTCGACTCGCTTACTTTCAGCCCCAGAATGGCCATTTCCGGCTCATTTCAGAGCGTGTGTTTCCCAGCCGCGATTACAGCGAACTGGGAGAGATCGTCTCGAAGTTTCTGCAAGACGCCGCTACCCCGCCTGATATGGCTTGCTTCGGAATTGCGGGCCCGGTACGCAACGGACGTGTCGAAACGTCGAATCTTCCCTGGGTGATCGAACAGTCCCGCCTGGCGAAACAAATTCAGCTGCCCGCGACTTTGTTGATCAATGATCTGGAAGCGAATGCCTGGGGAATTGGGGCGCTAAGTCCGGGGGATCTGCTGCCGCTAACCCGAGTCGGGCCGTCGGTCGGAAATCAGGCAGTCATCGCTCCAGGAACCGGACTGGGAGAAGCGGGGTTGTACTGGGATGGAAAGCAGCATCACGTTTTTGCGTGCGAGGGCGGGCACGCGGATTTCGCGCCGCGGGGCAATCTGCAAGTTGAACTGTTGCAGTATCTGGAGAGCCGGTACGGCCATGTCAGTTACGAGCGAGTTCTCTCCGGACCCGGCCTGGTGAACGTCTATGAGTTTCTGCGCGGAAAGGGGTACCGAGACGAGCCTGCCGGATTCGCCGCGCAACTGGAACACGAAGGTGCAGCCGCGGCGATTTCAGGCGCTGCTTTGAACGGCACCAATCGATTGGCAGAGCAGGCGCTGGATCTCTGGATCTCGGTGTACGGCGCCGAGGCGGGTAATCTAGCTCTGAAGGAGATGGCGACGGGCGGAATCTTTCTCAGCGGGGGAATCTCGCCGAAGATTCTTCCCAAATTAACGGGCCCGCTGTTTATGCGCGCTTTTCTGGAGAAAGGCCGATTGCGCCCGCTTCTGGAGAGCATTCCGGTGCAGGTTATTACCAACGACAAAGCCGGCCTGCTGGGGGCCGCCCGGTGTGTGGCTGCCTGGTCCGGCAACGGCCGGACGGGAGCTCCGTGAGCGCGTCCGTCGATCTGCGCCGGCTCACCACTCCGCAGGATCTTTTTCAGGCGGCGGCGGAGGAAGTCCTGCGCATCGCCACCGATGCGGTAGCCAAGCGTGGGCGTTTCACCATTGCCCTGTCGGGCGGATCGACTCCCAAGAACTTGTACACTTTGATTGCCGCCAACGCCAGCGCCACCCTGCCGTGGGCTCAGATGTTTTTTTTCTGGGGAGATGAGCGGCATGTCCCGCCGGAAGATGCGGACAGCAACTATCGCATGGCCAAAGAAGCGCTTCTGTCGAAGGTTCCTATTGCCCCCGGCAACGTCTTCCCGGTTCCTGCCGAGATGCAGGTTGCTGCTGCCGCTGCGGACGCCTACGAACAGACGGTACGGAAGTTCTTCGGCTTGGCGCCCGGCGAGTTTCCCCGCTTCGATCTGATCCTGCTGGGCATGGGACCGGACGGACATACCGCGTCTCTGTTTCCGGAAACTGCGGCGTTGCAGGAGAAATCGCGGCTGGTGGTCGCCAACTGGGTGGAAAAGTTGAAGGCCAGCCGGATTACATTCACCCTGCCGGTACTGAATGCAGCCCGCTGTGTCGCCTTCCTAGTGAGCGGAGAAGACAAGGCCGCGGTTCTACACGAAGTCTTGGAAGGCGGCGCCCCGCCTGAGAAGTACCCCTCCAAATTGGTGAAGCCGACGAATGGCAAGTTGATTTGGTTTGTCGATCGGGCGGCAGCCAGCCAGCTATCCACCGCTGCGTGATCCCTTAAGGTGGGGCGCAAGAACGCTAGGCGCGCCAGCCAGCGATTTCTTTCAGACCCTTGCCCCGTGCGTGTTCGAAAAGGCGCACGTGATGGCGGGAATGTTCAAACTCGTGGATGTCTGCCCACACTTCCGCCTGCCAGGACCGGTCGTGCGTGGAAGACTCACCGCAGGTGGCGCAACGGGTGTGGAGGCTGACCGGAGAGATTTCCGGTCGAACCGCGCCTGTCAATTCCAAAAAGATACAGCGAACTTCCTGGATCTCTTCGTTTTCGTCGAGCATGTGTTCGTAACGCAGGAGATAGTTAAAGCCTAGCTTGCGGGCCTCGGCTTCGGCCTCGATCCGGGTGTGAAACGGGCCATATTCCGCTCTTAACTGCTCGGTCGAATCGCAAGCCATCCAGAAGGTTTCTTTGTAATCCATGCCGCTCCGCCCAGGGACTGCGGAGCCAGCTCAAAGATGCTCGCGAGCCCGCTCGTTTGGGTCAATCTTCCAGTGCAATTTGCTTGCCGACTGCAATGAGCCGACAAGTCTTTTTCATTCATTATCTTGCCTCAACTCCGAAGCGGGGCGAGCGGGCCAGAGTGCAAACCTTTTGCAGCAGTTGTCCAAACGCTTATGGCGGCCACGACGCAGTGGCCCAAGTAGGAAACCATACCGGCACTCCGGAGTTGCAAAATCTGTGCCTTTCACCCGAGCTCGCCAGTTCACGGGGCTGGGCGAATATGGGACGTTCAGGCTCTTCCAGCCAGTTTTTGCCGCCGTGGAAGGCAACATACATTGCCACTCAAGCCTGCTCCAGACGCCGAGTTTGTCGAAGGTGCTGCGCAAGTGATTCTTAATGATCTGCTCGGTCGTTCCCACAAGCTTGCCGATTTGGTGATTGGTAAGGCTCTCCCTGACCAGGGTGGCCACCTGTAGGTTCCTTGGGAGTCAAGCCTCACGAGGCAACATACCTTAGTTCTGCTTTCTTAATGCCGCGGTAGCCAGCCTCACCCGTTTGCGACCCTCCCGAATGCCCGCGCGCAAAAAGAGTGTGCGCAAATGCTATTTCACGGAGCGCGGGCTGATGCTCAACTGCCCGGCGATTTCCTGGTTGCCGCAACCTCGGACCAGCAAGTCGAGCCCCTGCTGATCGCACGGCGTAACTTTGATTGTGGCAATATCCATCACTAAAATTCTCCTTCGCTATCGTTTGTCGAGCACCCCATTTCTAGGGCGAGCCGGTGCTTGCAGTTAGGGGCAAGACCCAGCGCTTTCAGATGAAGTTCAGAAACACCGTGCTAGGCTGGACCGTCCCAAAGCGGGCCGTGGATTGGAGAAGCGAGGACTGCGACGTCACT
The DNA here is from genome assembly GCA_030838305.1 of Acidobacteriaceae bacterium. GTDB lineage: Bacteria > Acidobacteriota > Terriglobia > Terriglobales > Acidobacteriaceae > Sulfotelmatobacter. The sequence continues at coordinate 4,964 of JAUTWY010000001.1, read as the reverse complement.
TGCATATTGCTGTTTGTCGATTTTTCCGGAAGGCGCATACCGTGCAATCCGGATTGCCACGTCGGTGACACGGCCCTCAAGATAAGCCTTTTGCTTCCAGATTTTTGGAAGGTATCCTCGACACGACGGATTAGCTGTGAGGTGCTCGGTGAAAACTAAAGGAATTTTTGGTTACGGTAAGAAAACTCTTATGTTCCAAAATGGACCGCGCCGTGTTGCAACCATGTTCGTTTTGGTGCTGGCGGCGTTGAGTACTGCCGTCTCTGCACAGGTGGCTTCGACCTCTGAAGCCTTTCGCGTATCCCCAGCCGCAAAGGTTCCGGCCAACGACGCAAGTCCCTTAACGATCACACTGCAAGATGCTCTGGAGAGGGCTCGCGCCAATGATCCCCAGTACCATGCGGCGCTCACAGATTTGGGGGTAGCGCGTGAGGATCGCGTACAAGCGCGTGCGGGATTACTTCCCGCAGTGACTTACAACAACTCTTTTATTTACACCCAGGGCACCGGCCAGCCGACCGCTTGCGCGCTGAGCGCCACCTGTCCAGCCAGCCGCTTCATTGCCAACAACGGAGTGCACGAATATATCAGCCAGGGAAATGCGCACGAAGCGCTTTCACTGACGAATTACGCAGACTATCGGCGCTCTTCGGCTGCCCTGGCACAGTCGCGAGCCAAGGCTGAGATCGCGGCGCGAGGCCTGGTGGTCACAGTGACCCAGTCTTATTACGGCCTGGTGGTGGCGGAGCGCAAGTACGCAACGGCGCAACGCGCTGACACGGAAGCGCAGCGATTTTTAAAGATCAGCCAGGATTTGCAAAACGGCGGCGAAGCGGCGCGCGCCGATGTGGTCAAAGCAACGATTCAGGCGCAACAGAGACGGCGCGATTTGCAGGAAGCTCAACTCGCAATGCAGCGCAGCCGGCTTGACCTCGCGGTGATGATCTTTCCCGACTGGAACCAGAACTTCAGCGTGGTCGACGACCTGCAAACCCCGGAACCGCTGCCCGCGTTTGTCGAAGTGCAGGTGGCGGGCAAGAAAAACAATCCTGTGTTACGCGCTGCTCTGGCAGCGTTAGCCGCCGCCAACCATGAAGTTACGGCAGCTTGGGGCGGTTTGCTGCCATCTTTGAGCGTCGACTACTTCTATGGCATCGATTCGAATAAATTTGCCATCCGCACCGACGGCGTGCGGAATCTTGGCTATTCCACGGTAGCGACCCTGCAGATTCCCATTTTCAATTGGGGAGCGGATCGCAGTAAGGTGAAGCAGGCCGAGTTGCGCCGCGATCAGGCGCGCCTGGAATTGAGCCACGAACAGCGCCAACTGCTGAGCCATCTGCAACAGTTTTACGAAGAGGCGAACATGTCGCGGGCGGAAATGGAATCATTGGCCAGTTCTGCGGAAATGGCGGCCGACAGTCTCCGGTTGGTCACTCTGCGCTATCAGGCGGGCGAATCGACGGTGCTGGAAATCGTCGACGCGCAGAATACATTAATCCAGGCGCGCAATGGTTATGACGACGGGCAAGTCCGCTACCGGGTTGCAGTCGCGAATTTACAAACTCTGACGGGGAGCTTCTAGCCAGAATGATCCACCACCGACTCGCTGAGCATCCTCATCATCATCTGCGGAAAACGTTCCGCCCGTCGCCCAGGCTGCTGGTGCCGGCTGCCATCATCTGCCTTCTCTTGATTTCGGCCGCCTGCTCCAAGGATAAAGGCGATAAAGAGCCGACCGTGAGTGTCCAGGTAGTCCCGGTCGAAAAGACGACCATCCAACACGTAATCAAAACCCAGGCCATTCTATTTCCTCGGCAACAGGCGGCGATCGTTTCCAAGATCAGCGCTCCGGTGCAGAAATTTTTGGTCAAGCGGGGCAGCCCGGTGCACAAGGGACAACTGCTGGCGGTCCTCGAGAACCGCGACCTGAGCGCGGCTGCGCAGGATACCCAGGGAGCCTTTAGCCAGGCGCAGGCCACCTACGCAACCACAACCGCCGCCGGAGTACCGGAAGAGATGCAGAAGGCGGAGGCGGACGCGCAGCAAGCACAAAAAGCGCTCGACGCACAGGAGAAGGTTTACCAAAGCCGACAGCAACTCTATGAGCAAGGGGCCTTGCCGCGAAAGGAACTCGACCAGTCCGGGGTGGATGTCACCCAGGCGCGCAATCAGTACGCGATTGCGAAGCGGCATCTCGATACGTTACAGGCAGTCGGGAAACAGCAGGAACTCAAGGCCGCGGCCGGGCAATTGGAATCAGCCAAAGGCAAATATCTAGGGGCGGAGGCGCAACTGGGCTACTCCGAAATTCGCAGTCCGATTGACGGCGTGGTTACTGACCGTCCGCTCTATCCCGGGGAAATGGCGGCGGCGGGCACGCCGATCGTGACCGTGATGGACATTGCCGCAGTAATTGCCAAGGCGCACATTCCCCAGGCTGATGCCGCTCTATTGAAGGTTGGGGACAAAGGAACGATTACGGTGCCGGGATTGGATGAGCCGGTTGAGGGCAAGGTTACGGTCGTCAGTCCCGCGCTTGATCCGAACAGCACGACGGTCGAAGTGTGGCTCGAAGCCAAGAATCCAAAACAGCAATTGAAGCCGGGAACGAGCGTAGAACTTTCGCTCACGGCAAGAACGGTGAAGGACGCTCTGGTCATTCCCGCAGCAGCCGTGATCACCGCCGCTGATGGAAGTTCCGCGGTGATGGTTGCTGGCAACGACGGCAAAGCCCACCAGAAAGCGGTTAAGCTCGGCATTCGGCATGACGACGACGTGCAGATTCTCGAAGGCCTCACCGAGAGCGACAAGGTGGTCTCGACCGGCGCTTACGGCCTGCCCGACAATACCAAGGTCAAAATCGAAGCGCCCGCAGAAACCCCGAAGGAAGCGCCCAAGGAATCCCCCAGTGAGAAATAACCGCCGCGGAGCCACTGCGTGAATCTCAAAAAATCTGATCATTGGGTGGCGCGCCATTCCCGGCCGATGATTTTCCTGATCCTCACCCTGGCGCTGCTGGGTGGATATCTGGCCTTCACCATCCCGGTGTCGGTGTTCCCCAGTACAAATTTTCCGCGAGTGCTGATCGCCGTGGACAACGGCGTCATGCCCATTGATCAGATGATGGTAATGGTGACGCGTCCCATCGAAGAGGCCGTCAACAGCGTGCCCGGACTGCTGACCGTCCGTTCGATCACCAGCCGGGGTTCGGCCGAAGTGGATCTGTACTTCCGCTGGGATCTGGACATGTTCCAGACCTTGCAATATGTCAATGCGGCCCTATCGCGCGTGCAACCGGAGCTCCCGCCAACCGCCAAAGTTGAAGCGCACCGCATGACCTTTGCCAGCTTCCCGATCGTCGGCTATAGCGTTACGTCAGCGACTGTGCCGCAGACCCGACTGTGGGAGATGGCGACCTACGAGATGAAGCCGCGGTTGAACCGCCTGGAGGGAGTTGCAACAGTCGTGATTCAAGGGGGACAGGAGCCCGAATTTCAAATCACCCCCGACCCGGCCAAGCTGCTGACAGCGAGCGTGACGGTAAACGACATTCTCGATGCGGTACGGAAAGCCAATCTGGTCGATTCACCCGGACTTCTGGAGCGCAATCACCAACTTTTTCTGGGGTTGGTGAACGGCCAGGTACAAACTCCGGAGCAGATTGCCGGAACGGTGATCAAGAGCACTCCCGCCGGAATTCCGGTCCGCATTCGAGATGTGGCTACGGTCGCGCCGAACGTCAAGCCGGTTTACACCGTCGTGACCGCCAACGGCAAGCCGGCCGTGCTGCTAAATATCAATCGCCAGCCCGATGGCAATACCGTACAGGTTGCGGATGAGGTCCACGCCGAGATCGAGCGCATTCGCAAGACCTTGCCGCCGGGCGTCGAAATTCAGCCGTTTTATGACCAGTCAATCATTGTGGGCGAATCCATCAAGAGCGTCCGCGATGCGATCCTGATGGGCTTGCTGCTGGCTTCGATCATTCTGGTTGTGTTTCTTCGAGATTGGGGGACGTCGCTGGTGGCGGGACTTGTGATTCCGGTCACGGTCATGGTCACGTTCATCGCCCTCAAAGTGATGGGACAGACTTTCGATCTGATGACCCTGGGCGGACTGGCGGCGGCGGTGGGCCTGGTCATCGACGACGCTATTGTGGTGGTCGAGAACATTGTGCTGCATCGTGATGCAGGCCAGGATCGAATGGAGGCCATCGCGAGCGCGCTACGCGAAATCACGGTGCCGTTGATCGGCTCGACCATTACTCCGGTCGTGGTATTTATTCCTCTCATCGCGATCACCGGCGTCACCGGAGTATTCTTCCGCGCGCTGGCGGTCACCATGAGCGTCGCGCTGCTGACGTCCCTTGCGCTCGCGGTTACCTGGACGCCCAACTTGAGCCAGTACTTCATTCGTGGGCGGCGTGAGAAGGAGAACCGTGAGTCAGGCGGGGCGCACACCGCGAACTCGGAAGTCCCGCACTCTGCGGCCGCGTCAGAAAATGAATCCGATGCCGACAACGTGCAACGCTTGCTGGCCGCTGAGGAGGCGCATCTCAGCGGGTTTTTCCTGCGCGTTGTAAATTTCCACGAACACTGGCTGCGCCGGGCTCTCGAGCGGCCTCGCCTGCTGGTTCTTTTCAGTCTCGCGCTGGTCGTGGTTTCTTACGTCTGCTATCACTTTTCCGGCTCCGACCTGCTGCCAGCCATGGACGAAGGAGGATTCGTTCTCGTTTACATCATGCCCGCCGGCAGTTCGCTGTCGGAAACCAACCGCGTGGTTGGCCTCGTGGAACAGATCCTGCGAGAAACTCCTGAGGTAGAAAGTACTTCGCGGCGTACTGGATTGCAACTAGGCATGGCTAGCGTGACCGAAGCGAACACCGGCGATGTCTTGGTGAAGTTGAAGGCGAAACGCGATCGTGACGTGGAAGAAATCATGGCCGAGTTGCGGGAAAAGAT
>JAUTWY010000582.1 GCA_030838305.1 Acidobacteriaceae bacterium | reverse complement strand
TTCGAATTGGTGCTATTAGATATCTGGCTGCCCGGCATCGATGGTCTGGAGACTCTGGAAAGAATTCGTGAGATGGATAGCGCACCTGAAGTGATCATGATTTCTGGGCACGGCACCATCGAAACAGCCGTGCGCGCGACCAAACTGGGTGCCTATGACTTTTTGGAAAAGCCGCTCTCCATCGACAAGACGCTGATCCTGGTCAAGAATGCGATCGAATCTAAAAAACTGCGACACGAGAATGTCGATCTGAAGAAACAACTTCACGCGAAAAGTGTGATTGTGGGCGATAGCATTCCAATGAAAGCGCTACGCCAGCAGATTGGCCTGATGGCTCCTACCAATGGCCGGGTTTTGATTTACGGAGAATCAGGCACCGGCAAAGAGTTGGTGGCGCACGCCATCCATGCGCAAAGCCTGCGCAAGGACGAAACGTTTGTCGAGGTCAACTGCGCTGCGATTCCTGAAGACCTGATTGAGAGCGAACTGTTCGGCCACTACAAAGGGTCGTTTCCAGGAGCAGCCGTCGACAAGGAAGGCAAATTCCACAAAGCCAGCGGCGGAACGCTCTTTCTGGATGAAGTGGGCGACATGAGTCTGAAGACACAGTCGAAAGTGCTGCGTACTTTGGAAGAGCAGCGCGTAGTTCCGCTGGGCGGCGATGAAACGATCATGGTGGATGTGCGCATCATCGCTTCGACCAATAAAGATCTCGAAGAAGAAATTTCCAAGGGGAATTTTCGGGAGGACTTGTTCTACCGGCTGAACGTGATTCCTTTTTTCGTGCCGCCGCTGCGCGACCGGAAAGAGGACATCCCTCTATTTGCCCGGCACTTCCTGAAAGACCTGGCGGCGAGGTATGGGAGGCATCCGCGCGAGATTACCGATGACGCGGTTGAAGCTCTGATGCGCTATTCATGGCCGGGCAACGTTCGGGAACTGCGCAATGTAATTGAGCGGATCGTGATCATGAACCCCATGACAACGCGATTTGATCGCAAGCACTTGCCGCCGCTGGTTTATCGCGACGGGCACCGGCGCGCGGCGCGCAGCGAATTTACAACCCTGCATCAGGCCCGGGACGCTTATGAGCGCGACTTCATCCTGAAGAAGCTCGATGAGAATCATGGCAACGTAACTCGCGCTGCCGAGGTGCTCGGCCTGGAGCGCAGCCATCTCTACCGCAAGATGAAAACCTTGGGCATCGCGGTTAAGGAATAGCAGAACGCACATTGAGCGCTGGACCCTATACACCTGTCATCCCGAGCGAACCGAGGGATCTTGGTGTTTGCCTGCTGTAACGACGCAGATAGTGCAAGCGGAAAACAGGGTCCCTGGCTTCGCGAGAGATGAGAGTTTGCTATGGAATGTACAGAGGGCTAGCGCTTGACCATGTGGATTTCAGTTCCGTTCTTCCGGAACTCCACTTTATCCATGAGCTGGTTGATGAGAAAAATCCCGCGCCCATGGTTGGAATAAACATTCTCTCCTACCGTACAGCCCGGAATGGCTTCCGGAGTAAAGCCTGCGCCCGGATCCCGCACCACAATCAATATGCCGCGCTCGTCATCGCTACTAACCAGGCACTCGACTGTTTTGGTGGGGTCCTCTTTGGCGCCGTGAATCACTGCATTGGCCAGCGCTTCTTGCAGGGCCAGTTCGATGGCATCCTCTTTTCCGTCGACGCCCTTCATCTGACGCACGACAGTCATCACTTCCTGCACGACCGGATCTACGGCGTTGCGGTCGGCAGAGAGCGTTACTCGCAGAATTAAAGCTAACTTGTCGGGATCAAAATCTTTTTCTGGAAGAGATTGCTCCGAAGAATCCACCAAGGGCATGTTTTGGGCCTGTTATTATGATGCAGCTCTGTGGTGAATTGATTCTAGCTTCCGCACCCTCGATATCACAAACTTGCGGACATAACTGAAGTACGCAGACTGCGGTGCGCAAATCGCGCGGACAGCACGAGCGGGGATGTCGTCGCGTTTATCGTCGCTGACTTTTTTGGCGGTCCTTGCCCTTGGTTAGCGCTTTCGGGAGTTCGACCTGCCCTTGCGTCAGATGCTCTAGCTGCCTTCTCCAGTCGAGTTCTTCCACGAATCCGCGTGATTCGCGCCAGTTGGGCTGCACTTTGACGTAAAGCTCGAGAAACACCTTCGTCCCCATCATGCGCTCGATCTGCAAGCGCGCAGAAGTGCCAATTCGTTTCAGCATCTGCCCTTTCTTGCCGATCAGGATACCTTTCTGGCCTTCGCGTTCGCAGTAGATCGTCGCCGAGACGCGCGTCAGTCTGGCGCCCTCTTCGAAACTCTCAACCATCACAGTGGTTGCGTATGGCAGTTCTTCCTCGGTCTCCACCAGCACGCGTTCACGAATAATTTCCGCAGCCATGAAGCGCGCCGGCTGGTCAGTAACCTGGTCTGGTGGAAAATATGGCGGCCCGGCAGGCAAGGCTGCCGTCACTTCCTTTAGGAGGATGTCCAGCCCATCACGTTTGAGCGCGGAAATTGGGATGATCTGGTGGAATTGGTGCAGCTTCTTGTACTCCTCGATCAGCGGCAAGAGTTTGCTCTTTCCACCTCGGAGCAGATCGACTTTGTTGAGGACCAGGCAAACCTTGGTCGACGAATGCTTCAGCATCTGGATGGCGAACTCATCTCGCTGATCGAGTTTACGGGTTGCGTCCATGATGAGGAGGACGACGTCGCATCCTTCCAAGGCCTCACGCACCTCGACCATCATCTTCCGTCCCAGCGAGCTGTCCGGCTTGTGTACGCCAGGTGTATCGATCAAGACAATCTGCGCGCCCCCCTGGCTTTTGCTTTTGGGGAGATTGACGATGCCCTGAATACGATTGCGCGTGGTTTGCGGCTTGGGCGAAATGATTGCGAGCTTTTCGCCCACAAGAGCATTGAGCAGCGTAGACTTGCCGGCGTTCGGACGGCCGAGAATGCAAACAAAACCGGAGCGGAAGGGCATAAGAAAGGGCTTCTAGCTACTGGCTGCTGGCCACTGGCACGGCAAGTTCATGTTCACTTCCAGTATCCCATGAACGAGCAGTCAGGCTGGACTCTCTGGAGAATGTGGTGTGGTCGACAGCTAGAAGAAGCCAGCAGCTGGAAGCTAGAAGCTGCCTTCATATCAACTTCAGCTGGCGGGGCTGTACTGCTGAGATTCTTACGCGCTCCACCTTGCGGTCAGTCGATTCCAGAACTTCGAAGCGTAGGCCATCGTCATCCACGGTTTCGCCTTTTCGCGGAATGTGTCCAGCCAGCTCGCTGACCAGGCCCGCAACCGTGGCCGATTCCCTCCCCTCCGGTTTTGTACCGAAGAGTTCGGCGAGGCGATCCACATCCATTCCCCCGGAAACGATATAAGACCGCTCATTCTCTCTGACGATTTCCGGCTTCTCGTGCTCGTCCCGGATTTCTCCGACTATCTCTTCCACCAGATCTTCGATCGTCACCAATCCGGCTACGCCGCCATATTCATCGACCACAATCGCCATGCGGATGTTGTTTTTCTGCATCTCGCGCAACAGGTCGCTACCAAGTTTGCTCTCGGGCACGAAGTACACATCGCGCCGCATCAAGGTGGCAAGAGTGCGCGTGGCAGCCTCGGTGTCCGGCACCTGCAACACGTCCTGCGCATATACGATGCCTTTGATGTTGTGGATGCTCTCCGAGTAAACTGGAACGCGAGAGTAATGCTTGGTGCGCAACATTTCGATGAATCGTTCGACCGTCGTTTCCACCGGTACAGCAAATATTTCCGGACGCGGTTTCATGGCTTCGCGCACGGTCTTGCCGCTGAACTCCACCGCGGACTGAATCAGGTCGCGGTCGCCTTCCTGAATAATGCCTTCTTCTTGTCCCGCTTCAATGAGCGCATCCACCGCCTCGGAAACACTTTCCGGTTGCTCATGCGTATTTTGGCGGGTAAGCGACGCCACCGATTGCAGGAAGCCCAAAGCGATGGTTATGGGCAGGACCAAATAAATCAGCAACCGCAGCAGCCAGGTCCAGCGGATCAGCCAAGCACCGTTGGTGCGTGAAAAAAATACGAACGGTAGAAACTGGTTGAATATGATAACGATCAGAATCAGGGTGATTCCGGCTTGCAGGATATCGTATATATCCCAATGCTGATTCCCGAAAACCAGGTAGCCCACGGTTAAGGCGATTGCGGCGATGGTCGACTGCTTGAGCACAGACATGGAAAGCGATGCCCGGGTCCGGCTTACGTTCAGGACGGGCTCGACCTTTTGCTCGAACACATCGATGTTGTCCTGAAATTCTCGCGAGAGAAATTTGCCGATCTCCTGGTAGACGCGATCCACATACGAAGCCAGTACCAGAAGGGCCAGCAGCGGGACCAGCGCCAATGCAACAGACCAGTTCATGCTGTTCTCCGCCTTGGGTTGGGCGGGCGGCCAACACTTTGTTTGCTGGTCACGGCCTTGCGGACAAGGGATGGCGTGCGCTCGATCAATCCGATTTCCAGCTTCAAGTTGCGCCGCAACCGGATTTCCTCGCGAGCCATCTCACCGGTATCCTTCTCATGATCGAAACCTGCCAGATGCAGGATTCCATGCAATGCCAGAATCTTCACCTCATCGGCCACAGAATGCCGCAAGCGCTGGGCGTTCTGCCGGGCAATATCCAAGGAAATCGCCACGTCTCCGGCAATACCCTTTGCGCCATCGTGGCTTACCGGTGCGGAGGGAAACGATAGCACGTCCGTGGGTTTGTCCGTGCCCCGGAATTGCCGGTTGAGAGATCGTAATTCCCGGCTATTTGTTACCAACACGTTCACCGTGTCGCGCAGATGAATGGCCTTTCTGGCGCTCCGCACAAAACGCTCCAGCGTGGATGGGCTCAAGCCTGCGATTCTTTTTCGGAAGATGATCACCTTGTTACCGAGATGCTACAGACATTGTGACAGGATTGTTCCCGTCATTCCCGATATGCCCGCTATTCTGCCGCCGCCGTGGATCGATCGGTTGTGCCTTGTGGACTTTTCGGCTCGGCACTCTTCCCCGCCGGACTTTCATTACTCTTCCCGCCCGCCACCAGCAGCATCTGCTGTTCGGCGACGAGTGTCTTGTGCTCGTCGTAGGCGCGGATAATGCGCTGCACCAAGTGATGCCGCACGACATCGGCTTCGTCGAAGTGAACGAAGGTCAAGCCCTCGACACGCTTCAATATATCGATCGCTTCGAGCAGGCCGCTGCGCCGTGCATTTGGCAAATCGATCTGCGTGATGTCTCCGGTGATCACCGCTTTGGAGTTGAATCCGAGGCGGGTGACGAACATCTTCATCTGTTCCGAAGTGGTGTTCTGCGCTTCATCGAGAATCACGAACGAATCGTTTAAGGTGCGCCCGCGCATGAAAGCGATAGGAGCAATCTCGATAACATTTTTCTCCAGATATCGATCCACCTTTTCCGGATCGAGCATGTCATACAGCGCGTCGTACAGCGGACGCAGGTAAGGATCAATCTTGTCCTGCAGCGTGCCCGGTAAGAATCCCAGACGCTCGCCCGCTTCCACCGCGGGACGCGCCAGGATGATGCGGTTCACGCGTTTGGCCAGGAGCGCGGAAATCGCCATGGCAACGGCGAGATAGGTTTTTCCCGTTCCCGCCGGGCCCACGCCGAAGACCATGTCGTGGCTCTCGATCGCTTCCACATAGCGGCGCTGATTCACACTTTTCGGCTGCACCATGCGGCGGCCCAACGATCGCTGGCGGCCAGCATCGGCCAGTCCGCGCAGCGTGGCAGTCGGATCCGCCGTCAACACGCGCAGCATGCTGTTCAAGTCGCCGTTATTAAAACTGTACCCGGAACGCTGCAGGCTTTCGTAATCGGCGAACACCTGCTCGGCACGGACTACATCGCGGGCTGCGCCCTCCAGTTCGATGGCATTCGAGCGCAGGTCAATGGTGACGTTCAGCCCGTCTTCCAGCACGCGCACATTCTCGTCGCGCGTGCCGAATAAAGTCTCGATGTTGGGACTAATCCCGATGCTTTTCTTCATTCAGTCTCTTTAATACACGAGAATCACGTAGCGACAGCCGCCTCGGTTGTCCCGCCGAGCACAGCGAGACGCCGAGCCACTAACCCCAGTCGGGGCGATGCACACAACATCCGCTGCAAAGACAAAACAGGATTACGCTTGGAGACAGGGTCAGCCGGAATGCTCATGCCCAGGAGGCAAGTTACTTCCATTAATTAAAGCGTACCCCGCCCCGGGGTGGGAGTCAATGGCGGCGATTTCTACCCGTTTTTGCCCGCCGCTGATGCCGGCACGGCTCGCGTCTCGGCCCAGTTTCTTAACGCACGAATTTCCTCCGAACGGGTAACCGAGAGTGGCACCGTCTGCGATAGGGCGTTGAGCAACAACGGAGTGGTTAGTTGGCTTTTCTGGGAAAAAGCGGCGTAGAGCGCCGTCTGCACAGCGGCATCGATTTCCGCCCCAGAATAACCTTCCGCTGCGGCGGCAACGTTGTCGAGCTCAAACTCCGCGGGATTGCGTTTTCGCCTCGCCAGTTGAATCGAGAAGATTTGCTTGCGCTCTGCCGCGCTCGGCAGATCGACGAAGAAAAGTTCATCGAAGCGGCCCTTGCGAATCAGTTCCGGGGGCAGCGCGGTAACGTTGTTGCAGGTGGCGGCGACGAATACTGGGGCTTTGCGGTCCTGCATCCAGGAAAGGAACGAGGCCAGCAGCCGCGAGGAAACGCCAGCATCCACCGAGGCGGAATCGGGTCCGCTGCCCGCAAATATCTTCTCCAACTCATCGATCCAGAGCACGCACGGCGCAAGTCCTTCGGCTACCGCGAAGACTTTACGGATTCGCTTTTCGGTTTCACCAATGTATTTGTCGTAGATCGCGGCGGTGTCAAACTTTACCAGCGGCAGATTCCACTCTCCGGCCACGGCCCGCGCACATAGAGATTTTCCACATCCTTGCACTCCCAGAATGATTACGCCGTGCGGTGGATCCAGTCCGAACTCACGCGCAGACTCTTCCCATGAGCCGCGCCTCTGCACCAGCCACCGTTTCAGATTATCCAGTCCGCCTACGTTGGAAAAAGCGTCGCCCGCCTCCAGAAAATCCAGCATCTCAGAGCGCCGGAGCAAAGACTTCTTTGCCTCCAACACGTCACTGGAAATTTCAGGGCACAGCGAATATCTGGTCACCAGAGCTTGGGAAAGGGCGCGCTCTGCTTCCTCTTCGGTCAGCCCGCGAAGGCTTTCCACAACGGCGTCATACCCCTTCGGATCGAGCTTGCGCTGCAGGGTGTGGTGCCTGGAGATCCTTACCACGACCTCGTCAATGATCTGGCGCAGGCGCCGCCGGTCGGGCAGAGGCAAGTCGAGAAATTCCACCAGCCCTCGCAGTTCCGAGGGAATCTCGATTTTCGGCGAGGTCAGAACGATGGTGCGGCGATTCTCAGAGAATTTCTGCCCCACGTCGCGCAGACGGCGAACTACCACCGGCTCATCCATGTGACGGTGCAGGTCTTTCAAAATGAACGCCGCGCCAATCGAAATGCTCTCCAGGTTGCCCAGCATCTGCGCCGGTTCCTGGCTGTTATAAATGGCTTTCGTGTTGATGAGTGCTTCCTGAGCCGCCGCGCCATAAGCCGAGGGCGAGCTGTGGACTTCGGGCACTATCTCGCCCACTTCACTTCCACAACGAACGAGGCCGCTGGCAATGGTCCACTCGAAGGCAGCGAGGTTTAGCGCCGCACAAGCCGCACGAACCAGGCGAACAGCACGCACCTCCTCGACGCTCTCGATGGCGACAATCGGGGTCGAGGACTCAAGCAGGATTTTCAGCCGCGCCAGTGGATCAGGAATTTCAGGCCATGCCATGTGTTTGACCAGTCAAGACTTGCTCTCTTATAATAAGCAATTCGGTACTCCCCGAATATCTTGCTGTTCACACGAAGGTAACGAACCAGACATGGCTAATCATTTTTCGGCGCTTAA
>JAUTWY010000550.1 GCA_030838305.1 Acidobacteriaceae bacterium | reverse complement strand
CACTTCCGACGCGCCCGGCGGTAATCCCGCACCCGTCGCCGTTCTCAGCTATCTTTTCTGGCAGCGCCAGTTCGGCGGCAGCCGCGACGTTCTCAACAAATCGATCGAACTCGATCACAAGCTTTACACCGTCATTGGCGTGGTGCCGCCGCGTTTCACCTGGGGTGACTCCGACGTCTACTTACCCGCCGCGCCAACGGGCGCCCAGCACGATTATTGGCTTTCCTTCGTCCGCCTCAGGCCCGGCGTGAAATTCCCAGCCGCAGCATCGGAATTCCAGGTCATCGCCGACGAATTCGCGAAAAACGACAAGGAATATCCGCAAAATCGTCGTGCCACTATCGTTACGCTCAATGAACAAGTCCTTGGCAAGTTCGCCGGGACGCTCGGTTTGCTGTTTGGCGCGGTGGTCACGCTGCTCATCATCGGCTGCGCCAACGTGAGCATCCTTCTTCTTGCTCGCGGCACGGCCCGGCAACACGAATTTGCCGTACGCGCTTCTGTCGGCGCTGGCCCCAAACGCCTGGTACGACAACTTCTCACCGAGTCGGTTGTACTCTCAGTTACTGGAGCCTTACTCGGAGTCGTCGCCGCCTACAAAGGCGTGACTTGGATCGTCGCCGCGCTCCCAATTTTTTCTTTTCCTCACGAAGCTGCCATCCACGTCAACGCCCCGGTCCTCATTTTCAGCGCCAGCGTCGCCATCCTCACCGGCATTCTCTTCGGCATCTCGCCCGCCTGGCAGCTTTCGACTCCTCAGGTCGGCGCACTGGTGCAAGCCGGCAGCTCCAAACATACCGGCAGCGCCAGCAGTCGCAAAAGCCATCGCATCCTCATCGCTGGACAGCTAGCACTTACCCTGTTGCTGATCGCTTCCGCCGGTGCAGCGCTCAAGGCGTTCGAAGCGCGTCTGCACACTCCGCTCGGCTACGATCCGAAAAATGTTCTCTCGCTCAACGTCGGCTTCCCCAAAGGCGCCAATCCGACCTGGGAAGGCCGCCTCAATGCTCAGGAAGCCGTGCGTAAAGTCATCGCCGAAGTTCCCGGAGTGCAGGACGCCAGCATCTCACCACCTGGTTTCCGGGCTTAGGGGGCTTCCGAGGCAAAATTGAAGTCCAGAGCAGGCCGCGTTGGCCGACGCGCAAGCTATGCTCTGCGCCGTCAGCGCCCACGAATTCGCCACACTGCACATACCCGTCATGTCTGGTCGTACCTTCGACGAATCCGAGACTTTGCGCGCCGCGCACTTCGCTGTCGTCAATCAAGCCTTCGTCAAAGAATTTCTGGCGGACACGAATCCCATCGGGCGGGCCGTGCGTAGTCCGATGCTTAAAGCCGAACTTCCCGAATTATTACTAGCGCAAAAACCGGATGACTGGTTCCAAATCATCGGTGTGGTAGGTGACGCGCGCAACGACGGGCTCAATCGCCCCGTGAAGCCCGCCTTTTTCTTCCCCTACAGTTTCCTTTTGCCCACCGACGTTTCGCTATTGATCAAGACCACCACAAATCCCGACACTATGTTGAACTCCTTTAAGGAACGCTTGCGCCAATACAATCCCGAGCTGATCACCGGCCGCCTGAACCGCACTTTGCTGTGGTGGCTTGATACGCAGGGCTGGGGCCAAGACCGCTTCATCGCTACACTCTTCGCGATGTTTGCAATATTCGCTTTGGCGCTAGCCGCCACCGGCCTCTACAGCGTTGTTTCCTTCGCGGTCTCGCAGCGCACTCAGGAAGTAGGCATCCGCATGGCTCTTGGTGCGCCGCGCACCAGCATCGTGCGCTTGGTGCTCGCCTCCACGTCCATGACCCTCGGCATAGGTTTAGCTCTCGGGTTAATCCTCAGCATCGCGCTGCATCGCGTGTTTTCGTCCTGGTCCGGAGGTAATTCCCGCGATCCCCTCACGCTGATGGCGTCCTCTTTGATTCTCGTTTTCGTCGCGCTCATCGCCTGCCTGGTCCCCGCGTGGCGCGCCGCCACTATCGATCCCATGCGCGCCCTGCGCACCGAATAGACGGGCTCTGTTTATTGGCTAGACGTGACTGATTGCTGGTTACAAAAAAACCTAATTAGTACAGAAGATCAAAATAGCGGGCGATTAGGTGGGGCGTACAAATTAGCGTGTTGTCGGCCGATCGGGCGCTTGCCGGTAGCCGTCCAGAGTCCAACCATCCTGTCCCTCATCGTGACGCAGCACGTAATAATTTCCGTCATTCGCTCGCACTCGGAAATACATCGCGCCAGGCGAATACCACTGATCGTCAACTTCCTCAACGTTGTATTCCCTATCGCGAATGGTAAACCGTGACGGACGTTCGTCAGCCCGATAGCCTGAGTAGCAGTGAACTCGAATCTCGCTCATGTCTCGCCCCGCAAACCGTTTCATCATAACCGAATGGGAGCGTGTTTTTAATATTGCGGTTCGAACGTAAATCGAATCCGCGCGAGACTTGCCCGCGATTCCTTGTAAGCAGGGTTACTTTAAATTGCTGGTCAGTTTGCCGCAGCATTCGGGACGGTCGGGCAAAGAAGAACGGTTCCATCCGCCGCCGAGGGCCTGCACCAGAGTCACTGCATCCACCATGCGGCGCCCAAGAATGGTTACGGCGGTGAGCTCATCCGAGAGAGCCGCACTCTCAGCCGTTGTCACTTCCAGGTAACTCGTAACGCCACCTGTGTAACGGGTATTGGCAAGTTCCAGGTACTTTTGCGCGGCGACCACTGCTCTTTCCTGAACCTGTGCTTCGTTCTCCAGGATACGCAAAGCGGCCAGATTGTCCTCGCCCTGTTGAAAGCCGGTCAGCACCGTCTCGCGGTAGTTGGCGACGGTCTGGTCATAAAATGCGATGGCTTGATCCATGTTGGCCCTGCGGCGGCCAGCATCAAAAATGGGGGCTATCGCGGAGCCGCCCGCCGACCACAGCACGCTCGGGCCAGAAATGAGCGTAGTGATTACACCACTCTCGAAACCGCCGGTCGCTCCCAGACTGATGGTCGGATAATAAGCAGCTTTTGCCACTCCGATTTGAGCATTAGCCGATGCCATGCGTCTTTCTGCCGCCGCAATGTCCGGGCGGCGTTCAAGCAACTCGGAAGGAAGGCCAGCCGGAATCGGAGGAGGAGGCGTCGTTAGTGGAAGCGCAGCAAGACTGAAATCCGCGGGAGGTTTCCCAATTAAAATTGCCACGGCGTGCTCGAACTGCGCGCGGGCGACTCCGACATCAATCGCTTGCGCGCGGGTGGTCTCAAGCTGAGTTGTCGCCTGCTGGACTTCCAGGTCGGAAGCAATGCCACCTGCATAGCGGTTCTCAATCAATTCCAGGGCTTGCTCGTACTGCGTGACGGTGGAATTCAGCAGTTGCTCCTCGGCGTCGAGAACGCGTGCCTGGAAATAAAACAGAGCGACCTGGGCATGCATGGAAAGATTCACGGTGGCGAGATCGGCGGCGCTCGCTTGTGCCTGCTCGCGATAAGACTCAACAGTGCGGCGTACGCGTCCCCAGACATCCAGCTCGTAAGACAACTGAAAAGGAATTTGATAATCGGTATAGGTACGTCCATTGGTGGTGAAGCTCGGAGGCCGATTGTTAGATATTCTGTTGCGTGACGCGTCAGCGCCCGCGGTGATCGTTGGGAAATAAGCCGCCCGGTTGTAGCGGAGCAATGCACGAGCTTGAGTATATTGCGCCTCAGCCGCCTTCAAATTCTGGTTGGAGACATTGACCTGTGATTCGAGCGCGTTCAGTTGCGGGTCCTGAAACATCTCCCACCAGTTGCCGCCAAGATTCTGATCGTTTGGCTGAGCCTCTTTCCAATTGCCAAGCTCTTTGTAGGCTGTAGGAACTTCCGCGGTGGGCCGCTTATAATTTGGTCCCACGGTGCATCCGCATATCTGAAGCACGGCTATCGCTGGTAGAAATACGAGCCACGATATTTGCCGTTGCTTTCCGACC
>JAUTWY010000537.1 GCA_030838305.1 Acidobacteriaceae bacterium | reverse complement strand
TCGGGCCTTAAGCGGTTGGTGCTAGTGCAGAAGGCCGTCTGGGCCCACGACACGTGGAGAGATTTTGGCGAGCTGCTACGCCGGGAGCGCCCGGACGTCGTCCACATCCACAACACTTGGGTCATGGTTTCCCCGTCGATTTATGCGGCCTGTCGCGAAGCTGGTGTACCGGTAGTACAAACGCTCCATAATTACAGGCTTTTCTGCCCCGCCGGAACATTCTTTCGAGATGGTGGAATCTGTAAAGAATGTGTGGACCACGGCCTCTGGCGAAGCGTGCTCCACGGTTGTTATCGGGACTCCAGGCCGACGACGGCTGCGATGTCACTGGTTTTGGCGGTACACCGACTGGCCGGGACGTGGGCTACGGGTATAGAGTGCTACGTAGCCCTTTCCCAGTTTTCCCGAAACGTATTTGTCGAAGCCGGTCTGCGGGCAGACAAAATAATTGTTAAACCGAATTTCGTGCACCCTGATCCCGGTATCTCCATGGAACAAGGGGATTACGCTCTGTTCACGGGTCGGCTCTCTCCGGAAAAGCGGGTAAGCACAATTTTAACCGCTTGGGCTCGCCTTCGCGACCGCATTCCCCTGCTCATCGCAGGAGGTGGTCCTGAGCGCATTCAATTGGAGGAAGAGGTCGCGCGCCGTGGTCTTACTGACATTCGTTTTCTCGGGCAGTTGCCTCGGAACGAGGTGCTAAAGGTGATGCAGGGAGCGCGTTTCCTAATCTTTTCGAGCGAGTGGTATGAAAATTTCCCGGTGACCATTGCCGAGAGTTTTGCTTGCGGCATTCCGGTAATCTGCTCCCGGATCGGAGCAATGCAGGAGATCGTGGAGGATGGTCGCACCGGCTTGCACTTTACAGCGGGAGATGCCGAAGATTTAGCGGAGAAAATCGAGTGGGCTTGGAACCATCCAGAGTCTATGCGGCGGATGGGACGGGAATGCCGGCGGGAATTCGAAGCCAAATATACGGCAGAGACGAACTACCCGCTGCTTATGGAAATTTACCAACGCGCCGTCACCGGACATCGCCAGCAGTCCAAGTACCCGGAAAACCGCGCTGTCGAGGCACGTATCTAATTGCATTATATTAGTTGGCGGATGGGGCGATGCCAGGCAACCGCTCGTTTAGGAACGTAGTCGAAAGCGTCGAAGGGCTTCTCCGCACCTAGTTCCGCAACTTGTGGATCATGCTTAATCCCTTATGCGTCGAAAATCAGCAAATGCCGGTTGCGAATACTGAGGTCGACCCGCAACAACAACTGGTGGATGCACGCTTCCACTATGAAGCTTCTGAGTGGAGCAACATCTACGAACAACATGGAGTGACTGCAGACATTTACCGCCTTCGCCGCGATCGCGCGCTTGCCATGATTGAGCAGGTCGGTTTCTTAGATGCAAACACACTGGAGATCGGGTGTGGTGCAGGCCTACTATCCGTGGCGCTTGCGCAGCGTGGCTGCCGAGTGGAAGCGACCGACAGACTCGATGCCATGATCCACCTCACTCGTGATCTCGCCGGGAAGAAAGGAGTAAGTGATCGGATCACAGCGAGAATCTGCGATGCTCACGCACTGCCTTTTCCGGATGATAGCTTCGACACGGCAATCGCCGTTGGTGTCCTGCCATGGTTGCATTCCCCCGAAGAGGCATTACGAGAGATTGCGCGAGTTCTTCGTGACGGTGGGCACCTGGTCATCACAGTCGACAATCGATGGCCACTAACGCTTCTCTTTGACCCATTCTGCTCACCGGTGACAGAGCCCATCCGGCGGTGGGCACGAAAGCTACTAGAGTCACTGGGATTGGTTAAACGCCGCCAGAAACCGCGCCTACGCCCATATTCAACCCGACAACTCGATGAACTTCTGGATCGCGCCGGGCTGCAGAAGATCTCCTGGACGACCATCGGGTTTGGCCCTTTTGTATTCCTAAAGTGCGAGTTAATGCCGGACTCAATCGCAACGTACGCACACACAAAACTGCAATGGCTTGCGGACCGGCGAGTACCGTTCATAAGGTCTACTGGGATCGAGTATATCGCTTTGGCGGAAAAGCGGATTTCCGTTGCCTAGCAATTCAACATACGAGTGCAGGATTCGTCTTTGAACCTACGGCCCCCAGAGATAGTGATGAGCGCACACCAGAGGACTGTCGATCAGTATTTTAAGGGCGCGGCGAGGGAGTGGGACGAAATCTATGAACTGGATACCTTGTACGCGCGCATTCATCAAGAGCGCCAACGGATCGTTCTGTCGATGGCCAAGAACATCGGGCTGCCGGCCGGGGCGCGAGTGCTGGAAGTCGGATGCGGTGCGGGGCTAGCTACGGTTGCACTGGCGGAACACGGATTCGCAGTTGAAGCCGTCGATACTGTTCCTGACATGCTTCTGACAACGAGGGCGCGCGCCGCGAGTGCGAACGTCGCTCGGCGTATCAGGGTGATCCAGGCAAGCGTAGATCATCTGCCATACGGTGACAATCAGTTCAGCCTTATTGTTGCAATCGGCGTCCTACCATGGCTTGATTGCATGCGGAAAGCAATGACGGAGATCATCAGGGTAACCAAGCCAGGTGGGAGCCTGATCGTCAACGTCGATAATACGTGGCGGCTGCACGAGTTGTTGGACCCTCGTCTGCACCCTCTCCACGCTTCTGTTCGGCATTACTTGCGTAATGTCTTTGACTGGCCGGTTAAGGTGCCCCCGACTCAAAGATGCTCGCTGCGGCAGTTTGATCGTTTGATCGGCGAACTCCGCTGTACCAAGGTGGAGGCGAAGATGCTGGGCTTTGGACCGTTGTCATTTTTCGGTCGCCCCCTGCTTTCTGAGTCTCGGAACATTAAGCTAAACGAGTTTCTTCAGAGCTGTGCTGATTGGAACCTTCCGATCATTCGATCCACTGCCGCGCAATACATCACCCTTCTGAGCAAAAGCGACGGAGCAAGACATTGAATCAGGTTAGGTTGCGAACCGATGCTTGGTATGGCGATCGAACCGTCGATCTAGCCTTCCCCGACGATTGGGACGTGAATGTTCTGTGGCCGCGGACTCCGCACCCACTTTCGGATAGCGATATAGTCGCGGCGCTTGAGCACCCGAACAACCAGGCCCCTATCAGGAAACTGTGTGTTGGGAAGGGCCGGCCGGTGCTGGTGGTGGACGATCTCAACCGTCCCACGCCTGTCGCGGTTGTAATGCCAATGGTGCTCGCGCAGTTCAAGGAAGCTGGTGTCGCGCTCAGTAAGATCACCATTGTGCTGGCTTCTGGCATGCACGCTCCTCCAGGGCGAGACGCAGTCGTCAAGAAGTTAGGGTCTGAAGCAGCTTCGG
>JAUTWY010000528.1 GCA_030838305.1 Acidobacteriaceae bacterium | reverse complement strand
CCGGCCATCGCAATGTTGACCGCAACGAAAAAGCTCGGCGCGCGTGGCGCCGAGCTCATAAAATATGCAACTTCAGGTGATGTATCCAACGACCGCGATCTGGTGGTTGGGTATGCCGGCATCATCGTTCCAACAAGCTAGTTGTGATGCTCATGCTCTTCATGTTCTTCGTGACTGTGCCGCCAGTCCCAGTAGGCGCGTCGTTCGTTGCGCTTTAGCCGGTCGTAGTTGACGTAACCCTCGTGCCGTTCTTCCCTCCACCGCCGGTACGCACGGTCTTCACGATCGTCCCAGTTGTGATAGTCCTTGTGGTAGGGGTCGTAAACCCGGCGCTCCTTCCGCTCGCGTTCATGTTCTTCATGTTCCTGACCGCTGATCACAGGCTTAGCGTTGGCGAGAGGTACTCCCAGCGCTGCCGTTAGTAAGATGGTGCCCAAATAGCGATATCCACGATGCATTTCTTCCTCCGTTCTAATTTAATGGCTTCAGTACTACAGGTTGGCGGCCGTATCCAAAGACGCCGGAATCACTAGCGCCCCACATGACGGCCTTGCGGCGGCCTCGCCCCGAGCCGATTCCGCTTCCCCGCTCGCGTTCGACAAGGCTTGCATTTTCTCGCGCAATTCCTGCACCCGCGCCTGGCGTTCGTAGCACTCAGTTAAGCGGGCGTCCGTCAATCCCAGGGGCGAATTCAAAGCGTCGATCTGCTGGCGGAGCAACTGCAAAATCTCCTGCCGCACGGCCACAAGCTCATCAGTTCCCGCTTGCATAGTGCTGCTCCTGTGAAATCCGGTCTCGGAGATCACAGTACCGGAGGTGCGAAAAGGCCCGTATCCGGTAGAAGCTGTATTTGAGAGTGTTTGATCCACCATAGCGAAAGACGAAACAAAATCACTAAGGGGAAAGAGGTGGGGCAGACGTTGCCTGAGTGATTGAATCCTCATTCGCAACAGCCAGATATGTAGCGGTCGCTGGAGACTAGAAAGTAACCGGCACTTATGCAAGCGACACGAGTGAGTGCAAGGTGAGAAGCCAAATAAAAATGGGACGGCTTCTCGCCGCCCCCGCTTGTTCCTCGGAACCTGACTATCTGTGTCCGGTGTGAGCCCCTACACTCGAGGAGTGTGCCGGCGACGCAGCGCTGCTATGCCCAACCGAACCCGTCGAATGAGCGGCGGCAGAATGACTGTACCCGCCCACATGCGAACTCGCCGCGAACGCCGGCGCCGTATGCAGTTGCACCGACCCCGTCTTCGTCACTTGCGTATTTAATTGATGAAGGTTTCCGACTGACCCTCGCGGAATCCCAAGGCCCGCCGAACCTCCCGTCACCAGCGTGCCCATTGCAGAAACCCTCGTCCCTAATGGCGCGCCTCTACCCACTACCACGGTGCCCACCGTACCGGTCGGCGCTGCTGGAGGATGAAATCCAGCGCTCGCACCCACATAGTGAATTCCGCCTCGCCATGTATTAAAACCGCCAGGCTGCCAGCCCCAGCCAAACCCGGGAACGAATGCCCAGTTTCCGTAGTAATAAGGCATCCAGCCCCAGGGATACGCCGACGCCCACATGAACCCTAATCCCGGATACCATGACCATGCTCCGTCCAGATACGGATTCCAACCCGCCCCGGCAAAGTAAGGCTGCCACAACGTTCCGTAGCCGGCAACATTGCGGTATCCGCCGTAGTAGCTCAGGTCACTGTACCCGTAACCATAGGGCGTCGAGTTATTCTTGGAGTACTGGTCGTGATATTCGATCGATTCCTTGTCCCACTGATCGTAGGGATCCACTTCAAAATTCTTCGCCATCGTCGCGCTATCGTTGTTATTCACATCGAAGGTAACCATTTTCTTTTTAGCCACCTTCGTGGTGTTAGATGGCCCGACGACTTGCAACTCATTTTTGAAACTGGCAATCTCCGCCATGCTCGAAGAACTTGCCACCCGGAAGTGTGCCGACTGCCTGAGTTCGACCTTCTCTTGGGAAAAATTCAGGGTCAACGCGTCGCCGCTCTTTCCCAGCCAGTTAACATAGGCCTTCCCTTCCACCAAATCCAATGTGGAAATTCGCTTGCCCGCATCGCTCAAACCCAGCTGGCTGAATTGCAGCGTCGTGTTCGGTGTGACGCGCAGCGTGCTGCCATCTTCGAACTCGATTTCGGCGCGGCCATTCTCGCGCGTGCGCAACTGCGTCCCCTGCGTGATGGGAAGATTGGCGAAGGCTCTCTCGAACCCCAAACCCGCATTCTTATCGATCTGCACCGTACCCTGCACGTCGCTTAACCGAACGATGCGTGCCTGCGATTCAGCCGTGGCGGGCAGCGCAAAAAGCGCGCCGGCCAGGGCTGTTCCTACCAGCTTGTAGATTTGTGGCTTGTACATAAAAGCCTCCCAGCGTTGGGTCGGAAATATCTCGTTTCGGAACAGGACATCGCTCCGCGATGCCGATAAATACTCATGAAGTGAATCGGCCTTCGGGGCGCTGAGACTCAAGGTTCCCAGTTCCCGAGTACCGTGCCTATTAGAACACGCCTTTCGGCCGGTAGTTGTCTCTAAATCGTCAACGGCCCGGTCCGGCGCCGGCGCCCATTTGCATTAGCTTCTGCGCCCGCGCCCGCACCACATTGATGACGGAAGCATCTTCAACAATCTCTCGCAGCACTGGCGCCACGCCCTGTATTTCACTCAATTCGTTACTCTTAGCCTGCGCTTCCATCCGCTTCAACTCCTCGTCCAACGCCAGCTTCTGGTAATGATGGTAATAGGAGAGTCTTTGTCCATACTCCAGCGTCGCAGCCATGCCCTGAAAAAGAGCCGTCAACAGCCGCACGGGCTCCAGGTTCGAATAGTTAAACCGCGCGGTGTTGGACCTTTGGCCATCTTGATAGCTCAGCACCTTGGTACCTGTGAAAGCCAGCTTGCCGTTGCCGGAGTCAATCTTTCCCGCGAAGTAATGTGCCTGCTTTGCCAAGTCAAAGATACGTTCGCGATTCGGCCCCGACACTTCGAACTCCGCTTGATAGGTTTGCTCCTCGGAATCCTTCGCTACCTTTCCAGTGCACTCATAGCGCGCGTGCCCATCGGCGTCGACTGCGATCGAGTAGTGCTCGGGAGTGGATTGCGGAAAGTCCAGCGTGAATGTAACCGTAGGGGTTGAAGGCGTGTTGTTGTGCGGAGTCTCCGAGATCGCCGGAGCGGTAATTGCGACCAAAGCGAGCACCGCGATTGCAACCGCCCTGAATCGCATGGCTTGAAGTGAAGACGATCGAATGGAAGACGTTCGCACTACAGTGACTTGAATCGAAAACGCCCGGGTCGGTGAAGCCTGCTTTGTCACCGCGCCGCGACTCCGTGTCTGGCGAGCGTGCCGGCGGTATGCAAATGACAGATCGCGATGGCCAACGCATCGGAGGCGTCCATTGGCTGTGGAGGCTCCGCCAACCCCAGCAGGCGCGTTACCATGTGCTGCACTTGCTGCTTCTCCGCCCGCCCGTATCCCACGACCGACGATTTGATCGTCAGCGGCGAATACTCCGCCACTTCCAGCCCGGCCGCGGCCGCCGCCAGCATTGCCACTCCGCGCACCTGTCCCAGCTTCAATGCCGATTTCACATTACGGGCGTAGAAGATGCCTTCAATCGCCACCTCATCTGGATGGTGCTGTGTGATAAGGTCACCAAGCCCGTCATAGATTCGCGACAGCCGCCGCGCCAAAGACTCCCGTGGAGAAAGCTTGATCGCCCCGCACGTCAGGCACTCCAGCCTTCCCCCGGAATACATTTCGACGACGCCGTACCCGGTGTACTCTCCGCCGCAGTCGATGCCCAGAACTCGCATGTGAGTGCAGTGTAGCGCGGAAACGGGTCATCTCCTAGAGATGGTGCTGCATTCATAACTGGGTTTGGCAAGAGACTCATCTTGCAAGGGGAGAACTCTCAAACCCAGCCGGAGCGCAAGCGCCTTGCTCCGCGTGACCGCGCGGCCGTAGTTCGTGTCGCCGCGATTTAAGGCTTTGGGGTTCACCGCAACTCGACAAGAACCCTGAAACGCTGAGATCAAGAGATAACCCGGGCGCGCGCCGCAAGGCGCTCGGTTCGATGGCTACCTATTTCACTCGGTCATGGTACTTAGTGTGTTCGGCCCTACGTAATTCTGATTCTTCTACGCACGCTTGCCTCATAATAGAGAAATGGGGAGTGCTTTCCTTGAAGAGCGCTGGCTTCCGAAGTCGGTGCTTTGTCTGCGGACTTACAACGCGAATAAGTTTCTCCACGACCTCGTCGCCGGCATCACCGTAGGCCTCGTCGCTTTGCCTCTGGCCATGGCCTTCTCCATCGCCTCTGGACTAACTCCGCAGGCGGGCATTTACTGCGCCATCGTTACCGGCTTTCTGATTTCCCTGCTGGGTGGCTCCAAGACACAAATTGGCGGACCCACCGGCGCCTTCGTCGTCGCCATCTCCGGCATCGTCGCGCTTCACGGAGTCGACGGCCTCTTCATGTGCACTGTGATGGCTGGAATTCTGTTGATGATCATGGGCATCGCCGGCATGGGCACGGCGGTAAAGTTCATTCCGCGTCCCGTAGTCATCGGCTTCACCAACGGGATCGCCATCCTGATCGCCAGCACCCAGGTAAAAGACTTCTTTGGACTGCAGCTCGCCAAAGTTCCAGGCGTCTTCTGGCAGCGCATGCAGGCTCTCGCCGCCAACTTTCACTCGCTCTCCTACACCGCCACCGTCCTGGCCGCAGGCACGGTGCTGATCATGATTCTCTGCCGTGTCCTCTCCAATCGCATTCCCGGAGCCATCGTCGCTTTCCTGCTGGGCACCGCCGCCGTCGTAATCTTCAAGCTGCCAGTGGAAACGATCGGCTCACGCTTCGGCGGAATTCCGGCGGGCTTGCCGCAGTTCGTAATTCCCAAATTTCGTGCCGACCTCATCCACGGTTTGCTCGGGCCCGCTCTCACGGTAGCCATGCTCGGCGCAATCGAGTCTCTCATGTCCGCTGTGGTCTCCGACCGCATGAGTAACGACCACCACAATCCCAATGTCGAACTCATCGGCCAGGGTGTAGCCAACATCGTTTCTCCAATGTTTGGAGGACTTCCGGCCACCGGCGCTATCGCACGCACCGCCACCAACATTCGCGCTGGCGCTCAGTCTCCGGTCGCCGGAATAATTCACGCGCTCACTCTGCTCTGCATCTTGCTCTTTGCCGCGCGCTGGGTTGCCCACGTCCCTCTCGCCGTGCTCGCCGGAATTCTGATGGTTGTCGCCTACAACATGGGCGAGTGGCGCGAGATTCCTCAACTTCTCAAGCTCACCAAGACGGATGTTAGCGTTTGGCTCGTTACCTTCGCCCTGACCGTCTTCGCCGATCTCACGGTAGCAGTTGAGGCCGGAATGATTCTCGCCGCCCTGCTGTTCATCAGCCGCGTGGCCGCCACCACTACTGTTTCTCAAGTCACCGACGAGTATGTGGAAGACGGCCGCATGCACATTCTGCAAGACAAGGACATTCCTTATTACGCCACCATTTTCCGCATCCACGGACCGTTCCTGTTCGGCGCCACCGACAAAATCAACGCCGTGACTCAGGATTTACACACCCTGCCGCCCGTGGTCATTCTTCGCTTGCGCAACATGACCGCTCTCGATGCCACCGGACTGTTCGCCATCGAAGAAGTTGCCCGTCAACTACAAGCCACGAACCGGATCTTGATCCTTTGCGGAGCGCGCGAGCAACCCGCCAGCCTGATTCATCAAGCCGAGTTCGAGGAAGTCGTAGGTGCGGAAAATATCTGTGACAACGTACAGTCCGCCCTGCGCCGCGCCCAGCAAGTCCACGACCAACTCGAAGCCGCCGCCATCGGCCTCAAGAGTTAGCCCGTGTAAGGCAGACGCTCTGGTCCGCGGCCTTTGACTTTATTCTTATTCTTGTTTTAATCCGAAAAGACGCGCCGCGGCTAAACCGGCTCCTCCCTGAACAATGGCGCCAACCGCTCGTGCAAACCTTTTGCCTGATCTTCGCATTGCCCTTCTCTGTGTTGGCCTTCTCCGACAAAACCTGGCGCTCCAGCGATGCCGCTCCAGTTTCCCTCGGGGCGTGGGCTGCGGTGTTTCTTGGCTTTTCGTTCGAGTAC
>JAUTWY010000485.1 GCA_030838305.1 Acidobacteriaceae bacterium | reverse complement strand
CGTCGGAGTAACACCGAACAGCAAGCTGGCAATCACTCGTCCGGTTGCCACTGCACCGGCAACTCCCAGGGCCGCTCCCATCAGGGCCAGCCTCACACCGCTGTTGAGAATGAGGCGCAGAACATCTTTCTGCTGCGCGCCCAGCGCCATGCGGAGTCCCAACTCGCGGGTCCGTTGCGCCACCGAATATGCCAGCAAGGCATAAAGGCCCAGCACCGCCAGCAGCAAAGCCAAACCCGCAAAGGCTCCCAGCATGTATGCGGGATAAGAACGCAGCAGGATCGTGGGCGATTCCGAAATGATCTGCGCCATGCTGGCGATGGCATAGACCGGCACCTCCGAGTCAATTTCCCTGACGGCATGGGTTATCGCGTTGGCGAGTGCCGCAGGGGCTTGCTCGGTTCGCACGACCAGGCTGAAATAGGATGGCGGATCCTGCTCGAAGCTCTGATAAATCACTGGGCTGGGATTCCGGTCCAACCACCCAACATTTTCATTCCCCACCACTCCCACGATTTGCCAGACGTTTGGATCGCTGGTGTAGGTGAAGTTGATCTGCTTGCCAAGCGGGTCTTGCTGGGGAAATACGGCGTCCGCAAGGGCCTGGTTGATCACGATGACATGAGTCGATCTCTCCGTGTCTGCGGCATTCAGGAAACGCCCTGCCCGCAATGGAATTCCCATCACCGAAAAATAATTCGTGGTGATGGAACGAGTGTTCGCCTCATACTCCTCGCCACCGCCGCTCTTAGGGTGGCCCAGCAGGTCAAACCGCGAAGTGTTGCCCGCCCCTGTCAACGGGACAAGGGTCACTGCCGCGGCCTCCTTCACTCCGGGCAGACTATTGGTTCTCTGCAGCAACTGGTGCTGGAACCCGAGCTGGCGCGTGCCATCGGAATACGCCTTGTCCGGCAGGGAAAGCGCTAGAGTCAGAAGGTTTTCTGTGTTAAAGCCGGGATCATTGTTCAACACGCGGTTCAGACTCTTCAGCATTAGGCCCGCACTCACCAGCAGCACAACCGCTAGAGCTACTTCCGAGATCACAAGCGCTCCCCTCAAGCGGTGATGAAAGGATCCTATCGCTGTGCGCCCGGCTTCTTGCAACGACTGGCGAAGATCAATCTTGAAGGTTTGCAAAATTGGCGCCAAGCCAAACAGAATCCCCGTCAGCAGCGACAACGCGAGTGAGAACCACAGAACGTCTCCCTGCACTCTCAGTCCTTGCAGCGCTGGCATCGCAAGAAGGTCGGTCTCTGGAACTGCCGCAACAATCGCCGGAACGGCCCAATAGGCGGCCACGAGGCCCGCGACTCCACCCGCAACCGACAGCAGCACGCTCTCCGTTAACAGTTGACGAACAAGGCGAGCCCGGCCGGCGCCCAGCGCGCTGCGAATCGAAATCTCCTTTTGCCGGGGCACGGATCGTGCCAGCAGCAAGCCGGCAATGTTGGCGCACGTGATGAGCAACACGAATCCCACTGTCGCCATCAGCACGATGACGACAAGCCTCATCGGTCCCAGGAGTTCTTCCCGCAAAGAGAACAGCCGCACCGCTACTCCTGCATTGGATTCAGGGTATTGACTTTCCAACCGGTGGGTCACGCTTAACAGAGCCGATTGCGCCTGCTGCAATGAAACTCCAGACCTTAGCCGGCCAA
This sequence comes from Acidobacteriaceae bacterium, assembly GCA_030838305.1. Classification (GTDB taxonomy): domain Bacteria; phylum Acidobacteriota; class Terriglobia; order Terriglobales; family Acidobacteriaceae; genus Sulfotelmatobacter. The sequence continues at coordinate 8,324 of JAUTWY010000485.1, read as the reverse complement.
TGGGATACATCCAATGCGCGTTTCTTCGCAGCCGCCAACCTGAAACCTGGAGCGATTGCCAGAAATCGGCAGAGTTTGTAGGGCCAAACTGAAATTCCTTGGGAAGCACCCCGACTATCGTGGAGGGCACTCCATCCAGCGTCAGAGTCTTCCCGACGATGGCCGGATCGCCGCCGAAGCGTCTCCGCCATCCGCCATAGGAAAGCAGAACGGTTGCAGTCTTTTGTTCCGTTTCTTCCGATGCTGTGAACGTCCGTCCCAGAACCGGGCGCACGCCGAGGGTCTCGAAAAATCCCGTGCTTGCCATCGCGACCGTCACCTGTACCGCGCCACTCGGCTGCGACAAGGTCATTGTGGTCCGCGAGTAGCCCCCGAGTTCCGCGAACACCTGGCTGTTTCGCATATCCACAAAGTCGGGATAAGACGCTTCCATCTGCTGAAAAACCCCTGAGGTCCGCGTCTCCCAGACCTGCACTAATTCCTCCGGCTTCTCGAAAGCAAGCGGCCGCAGCAAAGCCGCGTTGAGAACCGTGAAGACGGCCGTGTTAGCGCCAATCCCCAAGGCCAGCATCAGCACGATCACGAGAGCGAATCCCGGACTCTTGCGCAACATGCGCCATCCGTAACGGACATCCTGATAGATTGTTTCCATTGGGTGCCTCACTCATATCTCAGCGCCACCACCGGATTGACGGACGCAGCGCGCCACGCTGGAGCAACGCAGGCGACCACCGACACAAGAACCAGAATCGAGGCCGCGCCAAGCAAAGTCAACGGATCGCGCGCACTGCCTCCTGTCCACGTGGCAACCACTCGGCTTAGCACAACGCTAAGCCCTACCCCGGCCACGATGCCTGCCGCAAGCATTACCGCGGTCGAACTGATTACCAATCGCAGAATGCTGGTACGCGGAGCGCCCAGAGCCATCCGTAGCCCCACCTCTTGAGTACGTTGCGTCACTGCAAATGAAACCACGCTGTAGAGCCCGGTTGCCGCCAGCGCCAACGCAAGAATCGCAAACAATGAGAACAAGCTTGCGATGAAACGCCCTTGCCCCCATCCTTGTGTTTCCAACCACCACAAGAGCGTGTGGTCCTGGCCTACGACGAAATCGGGATTGAGTTGGCGCAGCCGTTGCTTGACCGCCAGTAGCGCCACCTCCGGATTACCGGCCGCGCGCACAAACAGCGATTCGTCCGGCGGCAGAATGAAGCTGTAGGGAAGAAACACGGCGGGCTTCGTTGGATGATCCAACCCATCATTAAGCGCATCTCCCACCACTCCGATCACTTCGAGCCAATCATCCGGAGCTTGCGTCAGCAGCAGGTCCGGCCGCTCCACTTTGAGCAGTGAACTGCGCACGCCCTGGCCGATCGGATTCGCGCCGCCCAGAAACTCTTTCACGAATGCCTGGTTCACCAGCGCGAGATGGGCCGCGCGTCCCACTTCCACATCGTTGAAGATCCGTCCCCCCAGCAGTGGAATGTGCAGCGTGGAAAATTGCTGCGGGCTCACCAGCGCCAGCACCGCCTCCGCACCGGTCAGCGACGGCTTGCTCCGGATATCGATTTTTGCGCTGAATCCTCCAAACGGTGGAAACCATGTGGTCGATACCGTGGCGCTCTCCACGCCCGGTACTTCGGCAATAGCCTTCCGAATTACCTCGTTTTCATTCAACCGTCCCTGCCATGTCGGATACGCTCCCTTCGGCATGGAAACATCCAACGCAAACACGTGGTCGGGATCGTAGCCCAACGGCGTATGCGTCAAGGCCACAAATGCTTTGGTCGCCCCGCCGGCGCCCGCCATCAACAGCAAAGTGAGGGCAACTTGTCCGGCGATCAGAAGCCGGTGTGTATTGCGACTACGCGCGCTTCCTGTGTGCTTCGTGCTGTTTGCCTGTATCAGTTCACTAATGGGTGGGCGCGAAAGCTGCCAGGCGGGCGAGATACCAAAAAGAATTCCGGTAATCACAGCGACCGCCGCGCTGAAGACAAGCACAGTCCCATTTACCCGAATCGCCGCTTCATGCGGAAACGAGTACAGCGGCAACATGGAAGATAACGTTCCCACCCAACTGTAGGCCGCCAACACCCCAAGTCCCGCACCGGCAACAGAAAGCAGGACGGATTCAGTGAGCAGTTGACGGATCAGGCGCGTGCGGCTCGCGCCAATGGAAGCCCGAACCGCCAACTCATGTTGCCGCGCAATTCCTCGCGCCAGCAGCAGAATAGAAACGTTGGCGCAGCCGATCACCAGCAGCGCGACGACTGCCGTGAACAGCAGCACCAATTTCCCGGAAAAGCGTCCCAGCACTTCCTCGTTGAGCGTCACGATCGCAACTTTTCGATCGCGTCGAAAATCTTTGGGATCGTCCTTAGTAAAACGATTGACCAGCACCTGCAACTCAGCCGCCGCGGGCCCATGTTTCACCCCAGGCTTCAGCTTGATGAATGACATCCAGTAGTCGTGCGAATCCGCAGTCGGAGTTCCTGGGACGTACACATCCGAATCTCCCCAAGTAAAACGCGGAGCCGCTACGCCGATCACGGAATAGAGCGCGTGGTCAAGCTCGAAAGTCTGCCCCACCACGTTCCGGTTTCCGCCGAACTGCTGCTGCCAGAAAACGTAACTCAACACAGCGACGGGAGACACTTTGCCTCCAGGCGCATCCGACGGAGTGAACCCGCGTCCGAGCGCAGCAGGCACGCCCATGTAGGTGAAGAGATTGGACGAGTACTGGCCTACCCTTACGGAAATCGGGAACTGGCGTCCCGTTAGCGTTGCCTGCCGCTGATTCTGCAGAAAAACATCATCAATGGAAGACGCCCGCTGCAGTTCCTGATATTCCGTGCCGTTGACGAAGAGCAACTGGCCGCGGTCGTCGCTCTTGGCGCGCAACTCCACGTGCACCATGCGGTCCGCGTCTCGATAAGGATAGGGATCGAGCAGGACTCCGTACACCACGCTGAAGATTGCCGTAGTGGCCCCAATTCCCAGCGTGAGGGAGAGCAGCGTGGTAAACGCGAATCCCGGTGCTTTCCGGATTTGCCGAACCGCATAACGAAGATCCTGAAGTATGCCGTTCATTTTCAATCTCCTCACTCGTATCGCAACGCCGCCATGGGATCCACCTTGGTCGCCCGGTAAGCGGGAATGACGCTGGCCAACAAAGCGATGGCCGCGAGCAGGGCCGTTACCGCAAGAAACGTAATGGGGTCGGCGGCCTTCACCTCGTAGATCAGGCTCGACAACACGCGCCCCAGGGCCAGCGCTCCCGCCGCGCCGATCGCCACGCCGAGCAAGGCAGGCTTCAAACCGTCGACCACCACCATGCGCCGCACATCGCCCAGCCGCGCTCCTAGAGCCAGGCGAATTCCGATTTCCCGCACTCTCCGTTTCACGCTATAAGACAGCACGCTGTAGATGCCCACTGCTGCCAGTAACAGCGCAAGCCCGGCAAACGCGCCCAACAGCAACATGTTGAACCGTTGCTGCGACAGAGAATTCGCCACCAGGTCGTCCATACTCAAAATGTCGCGCACCGGCATCTCTCGATCAACCTCGTGTATGGCATTCGACACCGCAGTCGCCATCCCTGCCGAACCAGAACTGGACCGCACCACCAGCGTCATCGGAAACGACCTCCATCCCCCATTCGCGGGCGTGGAGATTTGCTCCAGCGGAAAATAAAGGGTTGGGCTCGGACGCGTCTGGTCGAGGCCATCGATCTTTACGTCACCCACCACACCCACCACTTCGCGAACCGCATCCGGATAGAACGTTAAAGTAAGCCGCTTGCCCACAGCATCCTCCCCCGGCCAGAACTGCCGCGCCATGGATTCGCTGATCAGCACCACCGCAGGCCTTCCCGCCAAGTCCGTGTCGCTGATGTCGCGGCCCCGCAAAATCGGAATGCGCAGCGCGCTCATGTAACCCGGCGTGCTAAGCCGCACATCGACTTCCGGCTGCTCCGACATCGGCAATAACGGCCGCCCTTCGATCGCCACCGGTTGATGCGACCCTCCATTGTCCAGGGGAACATCGTCAATCACCCCCGCGGATTCAACTCCCGGCAGCGTTCGCACCCGCTGCAACACTTGTCTGAAGAAGCCTGCCTGCTGCGACGGCACTGGGAATTTCGAACGCGAAATCATCGCGCTCATGGTCAAAACATTGTGCGAATCAAACCCTGGATTCACCGCGTGCAGTCTTTGAAAGCTCCGAATCATCAGACCTGCGCCCACCAGCAGGATCAGTGACAGAGCGACCTCCACCACCACCAGAATGCTGCGCGTGCCATGCCCGCTTGAATCCGCATCCGTGCGCCCCAGCCCTTGTTTCAGCGATTGACTCACGTTCCCTCGACTCAAGCGCAACGCCGGAAGAACTCCTGCCAAAATCCCCGCCACCACAGAAATGATGGCTGTGAAGGCGAGCACCTTCGCATCCAGCTTGACTTCAACCGAATGCGAAAGCTTGTCCGCCAGAAACGCCATGATCAGCCGGACCCCAGCATGGGCATACGTCAGCCCCAGCGCTCCTCCCGCCAGCGCTAGCAGCACGGACTCCGTGATCACTTGCTGCAGTACACGCGCCGAACTGGCGCCCAGCGCGGTTCGAATCGCAATCTCCTTCTGACGGCCGAACGTTCTCGCCAGTGCAAGGTTGGCCACATTCACGCTGGCAATAAGAAGGACGAAGGCCACCGCTCCCAGCAGCACCAGCAACGCCGGCCGCACATCGCTGACCAGATCGTCATGCAAAGGCACCACCACCGCGCCCCATCCCTTGTTGTCCTCCGGGTACTGTTGCTCAAGCCGGCTGGAGATCGTATTCATCGCCGCTTGCGCCTGCTTCAAATCAACTCCCGGCTTGAGACGGGCAACCACCGCCGAATGATGTTCTCCCCGCACCGCTCGTTCCTTGTCCGTCCAAGCCATCGGTGTCCACATCTGCGCGAAATCCGGGAACTGAAAGCTCGCAGGCATCACACCCGCCACCAGATAGCTCTGGCCATCCAGGTTGATGTTCTTGCCGGCAATGTCGCGATTTCCTCCGAAACGTTCCTGCCAAAGTCGATGACTCAGCACTACGACATTGGAGCGACCGGCTTGATCTTCTTCCGGGGTAAACACGCGCCCCAGCATCGGCTGCACTCCCAGCGTCGAGAAGAAACCGGACGACGCAGAGCACGCATCGAGCTGCTCCGGCTTATCACTTCCCGTCAAAATGAATCCGCGAAAGCTGTAGATCGCCATCCCGTCGAAAACCTGGTTCTGGCGCTCCCAATCCAAATAGTTCGCTGCGGACACAGCGAAAGTCGTCATTCCCGGAAAGCTTTTCGCCGGAGGAACGTGCCACACCCGAACCAGTCGGTCAGCATCTTTGAACGGCAGCGGCCGCAGCAGCACCCCATTCACTACGCTAAAAATGGCCGTGTTGGCGCCAATCCCCAGCGCCAGCGTGACCACCGCCACCGCGGCAAACCCCGGGCTCTTACGAAACTGGCGTAAGGAAAAACGTATGTCGTGTAATAATCCACTCATCGCATCTCTCCTACTCGTACCTCAGTGCCACCACCGGATCCACCTTCGTGGCGCGACGCGCGGGAATCCATGCCCCCAGCAGCGCCACCGACAGCAATACCAATGTGGCCTCCGCCAGAGTCTTGGCATCGTTCGGCGCAATCCCAAACAGCAGCGATCCCATCCAGCGCGCCGCAATCAGCGCGCCCACAATTCCTCCCACAGCGCCCACGCCAATCCACGTCGACGTACTCAAAACCATCAGGCGGGTCACGCTACCGGGCGCCGCCCCCAAGGCCACGCGGATGCCGATTTCCTGCGTCCGCTGCGTCACCAGCAGTGAGACGACTCCATAAATGCCGACGGCCGTCAACAGCAGCCCCGCAATTGCGAACTGCAACAGCAGAGCCGTTATGTAACGCGGCCGCTCTGCCAGCCGCGCCACGCTCTGGCCCAATGTGCTTACCTCTACCGGTAGCGTCGGATCAAGAGCGGCAATAGAATTCCGCAGTTCCGTACCCCACGTCTGCGCGTCCATCGCAGTACGCGTCACCACAGTGATGTGCTGAGAATTGGGATAACGAAACACGATGTCGTCGTCCCGATGCTTGCGCACCACGTAGTATTCGGGACCCACTCGTGCTCCCAGTCCCTGGTTCTGCGTGTCTCCGGTAATCCCGATGACGGTGAACGCGACGCCGAGATGTTGGTCGTCCGCGCGAAGCCGCACGATTTTCCCAATCGGCTCCTCTCCCGGAAACATTCGCTTCCTTAACGATTCATTCAGGACGAGCGCGTTTGCATCCGGAAGACGATCTTGTTCCGCGAACGTTCGTCCTCGCAGCAACCGGATGCCGAGCACTGAGAAATACTCGGGCGTCACCGCCCGCCATCCCACGACGCCACCAATCCCTTCACCCGGACTGAGAGGTGGATGGCCCTCTGCCTCCAGCGCCATGAACGGCATTGTGCGTGCCGGCTCTTCCGGCGGAAGCGAATCGCTGAGCGCCGCCGCACTCACCCCAGGGAGTTGCTGGATTCTCTGCTCCAACACCTCGAAGAACGCGCGTTGTCGTGCCGCATCCGGATACTTTTGCTGCCCCAGCGAAAACTTCGCCACCAAAACATTTTGCGTGTTCATCCCCAGAGGTTCGTTCTGAAGGTTGCGCAAGCTGCGGACCAGCAACAGAGCCCCAGACAGCAGAACCACAGCGATTCCCACCTGCGTAACAATAAAAAGTTGGCGCAGTGCTGACCGGCGGACGCCCAGCGTGTTCGCGACCACCAGCGCTTCCGTGGCAGGCTTCTCCAGCGCCGGCACCGTCCCGAAAATTACGCCTGAAATAATCGACACAATCACGGCGAACAGAAGAACCCGCCCATCCACGGTCGCCTCAGACACATGCGGAATTCCTGCCGGAGAAAGCACAACAAACATTCGCACAATAAGCACCGCAATCCCGCAACCGGCTGCGCCTCCCGCTAATGCGAGGACGATGCTCTCCGTCAGCCTTTGCTGGAACAAGCGGCCGCGTCCCGCCCCCACGACGGCGCGGACAGCAAACTCTTTTCTTCGCCCCACGCTTTGCGAAAGCACCAGGTTCCCTACGTTGGCGCAAGCGATCAGCAGTACCGCCCAGGCTGATGCTAATAGCAGCCACGCGCTTCGCCGCGCATCGTGTACCTGCAAATCCTGGATGGTGTGCACTTGCAGTCGCAGCACCTTGCGGAATGGTGGCGGAGCCGATTGCACGAAATCCTGAAACAACGGCTCCAGCTTAGCTTTGGCTTGCTCGACAGTGTCTCTTGGCTGCATCCTGCCGAACACTCGGATCACAGGACCCATCAAGTTTCGCTGTACGATCGATTCGTCGAGCGCCTGCGGCACCAATACGCCGACATGCGCAAGTGTGGGGAACTCGAAATTGCCCGGTAAGACACCGACGATTCGAGTCGGCCGCCCGTCAAGTGAAATGCTGCGGCCAACCACCCCGCGGTCGCCTCCAAACCGGCTTTGCCATAACCCGTAGGAAAGCAATGCCACCTTCGGCGCCTGGGGCTGGTCTTCAGCCGCGGTAAAATTCCGCCCAACTGCCGGCTGGATTCCGAACGTTGGCAAGAACGTGGATTCCACCGCCGCGCAAGACACGCGCACCGGATTCTCGTCGCTGAGATCGCAATCACTGACTCCCGTTGACGAGGTAAAGCCGGTAAACGCAGTCTGCTCGACTCTCCACGTCAAATAGGAGCGGGCAAAGAGAAATTCTCCATCGATGATTGGAGCGATAACGCCGACGGAGACAAGTTGATCACCAGCGGGATAAGGTACGCTGCGAAAAAGAATGCGGTCGACCAGGCTGAACATTGCCGTCGTCGCTCCGATGCCCAGCGCCAGCGTTACCACCACCACCGTCGCAAACCCCGGGCTCTTACGAAACTGGCGTAAGGAAAAACGTATGTCCAGGAACAAGCCACTCATCTTTGTCTCCTTGCGGGCGCCGCCGTTGATTTCTTTGCCGAACCGCTCGCGGCAGCTCTATGGGCGGTGAGCGTGGACGATTCCTCCTCGACCGCCGGCTCGGTGGACACCGAGGTCTCCGTCGGCTTGGCTTTTTCCTCGTCCCACTCGATCGGCTCGGGGACGCGCGTGAGCGCCCGCGCGAGCACCGCGTCCATGCGCGAGACCGGAATGATCTCCAGCCCCTTCTTGATGCTTTCGCTGATCTCGACGAGATCCTTGGCGTTCTCCTCCGGGATCAGCACCGTCTTCATGCCGCCGCGCGCGGCTGCGAGCAG
>JAUTWY010000500.1 GCA_030838305.1 Acidobacteriaceae bacterium | reverse complement strand
CGCTTGCGCCTTCTTTGACGGTACAGACGTATATCTGAACGCCTTTCGCGGCGTACTGGCCGACCAGCGGTCCCTCCTGCGGAGGCGCAAGTTTGGCCAGCCGGAGCGCAATCATTGAGCCGCACTGGCTTAGAATTGCGCTATCGATTTCGAAGTCGTGCAATGGGTCAGGCCGCCAGAAGTCAGAACGGCTTGAAGAGACGGCGGTGAAGTCATGACAAATGAAATCAGCGAGGAAGCAAAGAAGGCACTTGCGGATGTCTGTCGAAGGAAGGCTATCGATCGCCTGCAGCGGGATGGATGCTGTTCCATGGATGCGGTTCGGCGCCGCGTGCAGGGCAATAGCCGAGGAAAGGAAACTACCGCCGGCAGAGTTTGCCAAGCTTATGTATAAGCGCGTCCCGGGCAGCCATAGCATTCTGCGACAAGCACAAGATCAGCACGGATTGGCTGTTGTAGACGGCGTAACCATGATCGCGGCTATCGCGGAGGAATCATTTGAAGTTTGACCACAACTCGTCGCGCGAAACATATGTCCGATAGCATAGCGCGGCACACCCGATCGCAATCGCGCCGAAAACCAGTCCGCTCGTCATCGCGTCGTTTCTGAAGGCCATGATGCTTATAACGACACTTACAAAAAAGCCGACGACGATAGCGATCAACCAACATGAAATCAGCAGGCGTGCTCCGCGAGGTTGCGCGGTTGATCGCTCATTTCCCCTTCGCCTTCAACGCGTCGATCTGCGCACGGATATTCCTGATTTCCTGAAAAATCTCGTGGCGCTCTTGGCTTGGCGGAAGCTTGCGAGCGGTCGCCAACATTTCCGCCGCCATTTCTTCCATTTCTTCCAGTTCTTTCAGTCTCGCCTCTCTCATTGCTTAACCTCCGGCCCGGCGCTCGACAAGGCGGCAGAGGCAGTGTTGATCAACCCCAAGGTGCGGGCAAGCGAGATTTTACCCGGAATAGAAGTTCGCTAATTGAAAATTCAGGTGCAGTAGTGCCCGCCTTAGCGCGCGAAGGGGCTGGACGGAATTTTGGCGGCAATTGCAGCCTTGCCCGCCTCTGTGATACGGAATTGTGGCGCTCCCCCAGGACCAAGTTGCCGCTCGATCCAGCCCTTTCTAAGCATGATGGCGATCGTCCCTTCGCCCGCGGGATGTAGAGACGTTTGCGGCACCCAGCTGCGATATTTGATCGATTGGAGAGCATCTCGCTCACGATAGTTCGGGATTCCGGACACGCGAGGCGCCATTTATTTCCCCTTCGCCTTCAGTCCCCGCTCTGCAAACGGGATGGGAGATCGATCAATTCGATTCCACCGGTTTGATCCTCATTTACACGAAACATGAAGAAGCCTTTTTCGGCAATGCGGGTTGTCATCGCCGAACCGAGTTCGGTCGATGACTGCAAGAACTCCCAGCCACCAGCTTTGAAACGGAAGGGCGGAACGATATCCTTTGCGACGAAGATCATGAGATTGGGGTCAGTCAAGCTTCGATAGCGGTCGAACCCAGCGCTCAACGCTGGCTGGCTTTCCTGACTGCCATCTGCTTCCTCGGATGGCTCGCTGCTGTCTTCTGCCATCAGGTCATTTCTTCGCCTTCAGCTCGAGCTCGACCAGGCGGCGAGAGCGGCGAAGCCGTCCGCGCAACGAGAGGCGACGGCGGCGCTGTCTCATGGCATGGATTCGCTCGTGCAATCTCATTGCTATTTCCGCTTCACCTTCATCCCATCTGCAATTGTTCCAGCCTGATTTTTTCTCAAAATTATCTGCAGCTGTCTGGCACGTGAACGGACGGCAGTTTCGGTCCGGTTCATCCGGATACCGATCGCTCTTGAGCTGAGGCCCGTGGGCGCCAACTTCCGCAGTTTATCATCGTCGGCCTGCGTCCATGGTCGAGAAGCGAAATGCTCGGGTTCTGTCATTGGTCCACACGCCCCGAGGGTCAAAGCAAACCATCTGGCTTTCGAAGTTGCACTGATCACTTCATTCCGGAAAGCAACAGGTGAACGCGTGAAAGTCGCCCGTCAGGGTTAGGCAACTCAGTAATTCCTCTGCTTCCGGCGACGGAGTGATTGGCTTCCACCTGATCGGCGGGGACGAGGTGTTTGTCTGTCAAATATACGGCGCCGATCGATAGCCCCAGCGCGAGGGCTAACACCGTCGGAACGACTAATTTCAAAGTAATCACTTTGTGGGTCATCGCGGATCCTCGCTTTGACCTACCCCGAGGCAGAAGACTACCTTCCGCTGAGTCGGGGAATTGGAAATTGAAAATTCGGCAAATCAGGAGCGCCTACTGTCCCACATTATCAGGGACTGGGAAGCCCATCCGGAGGATTGTTCGTGAAGCGCCGGCGCCGATCGGTCAAAAAGCGCAACCGGCAACGACTGGCCACTCACGCAAGGCGGCTGAGGCGGTAACGACCCGGGCGCGGGGCTTCGGTCCCGCGCTTTTCCCGGACTGCTGATCTTCCAATTCAGCGATCGCGGGGTCTACGCCCTGGCTATCGATGCGCCGACAAAGTGCGCCGGCGAACGCGACGCCGAGTCCGCTCGCGCCTCTTGACGAGTGCCCGCACCGCGACGCGCACCTTCGATCTGCAGCTCGCCATTGCCACCCCTCCGATTACCCGCCCCAGCTTTATGTCGAGATTGGAACGAATCCGAACGCTTCCGGTAGTGTATGGCGGCAACAGGGCGGGCCTTTTTGAGAAGAGACCCGGCGCCTGGGTCCGGTCATGCCAACCACCAAAGGGCTATGAAGAAAGCCAGGATGACGGCGGCGGCGATGAAGAGCGGGGGAGGCCCGGAAAGCCGGCGATGAGGCATCGGTGGTTCTCTTGATGCGGAGGTTTGTTCGAAAACACCAGCAACGGTCCCGGCCAGGACACCAAGAAAATGACCGTCGCAGCCGGGAAGATGCGACGGTCAAGTTTGCGGAAAATGCCCAGGGCGCGGCCGGAACCTCGCCAAGGGCGCAATTTTCCATGCATATTCCGGGCCGTCGGTGCTGACCGGGTGGCGTGGGCCCAGGTCCGCGCCTTATCCCTACGAAAACCAGTGCCCAGGCGAAACAGAAGCGTAGCCTTAACCATCAATTAACCGTTCCGGCGCAGCCTCGTCATGACCCTCTGGTGGTCACGGTGTCTAAGCGAGAGCCGCCGCTGATTCGCCCCACAGCGGCGGCTTTTCATGGGGCTAGGCCCTGATGAATTATCAAGCGTTCACAAACGACAGCCTCACCATGATGTACGAAGCCATCCGCGGCGCGCTTGCGGCCGATGACGCACTCATGAGTCAGGGGGGTCAGCCTAGGTTTCGCGTTCGAGACACTGCGGAGTGGAAACAGCACGCCTCAGAGCTCGAGTCCGAGATGCTCAAGCGCGGGATGTTCTTCGAGGTCATTGATTGGAGGGAAGATCAGGCGACACTGCCCTTTGAGCGCTGAGGGCCAATCCCGCGCTCAGGGGCCCGTCGGTTCACGTCGGCGGGTTTTATGTTGGCATTTGATCGGTCGAATTAACTGCGGCGCAACAGGATGGCGTTACCTTGCGACTTTCGCTTACGGGAGTTACAAATGACCAAACTCTTTTCCCGCTTCGTGCGGGATGAATCGGCAGCAACCGCCATCGAATATGGCCTAATCGCAGCCGGAATTGCTCTTGCGATCATTGCCGTGGTCAACGGCCTCGGCACCACCCTGAACGACAAGTTCAGCTCGATCAACACCTCGCTGAAGTAACCGCGGATTAACTGCAACCCGTCGCCAATGGCGGGTCCTTTTTTGAGAAACACCACCCGCCGCCCCGCCGGCACTTAGGCAGCCCCCCGCAGCCCGCACCAGCGACGTTCCTGGAGAGGTCGCCAACTCAGGCGGCGTTTAATTCTCGGTCCATGAAATATGGCGGCAGCCTTCGCGGCGGAATACTTTGATGAATGGTTTAAGCCCCATTGCAGGGAGCTTGCCCATTAGCGCCATTACGCCACCGCAGTGTTTGCAGCTTGGCGGCTCATCATCGAGTACGCGCGAAGTGATCGGGGTCATCTCGTCGCATGATGTGGTGACAAATCAGTTTATTCCGTAAAGATTGGAGCCCGTAAAACTACTGCTTGCCCACTGAGGCGGCCTTACTTGACCTGGAGCTGGGGCTCTATCTTGAGGCCGCCCGCCTTGGTGAGAGGATCGCTGAGGTTAGTTGGGAACAAGTACGGCATCACGGCGAATGTAGCCCAAACCGTGAGCGCCACGATT
>JAUTWY010000403.1 GCA_030838305.1 Acidobacteriaceae bacterium | reverse complement strand
GCGACTGCCGGGGGAACGTTGCAGTTGGTGAACACGACATTCGCCAATGCAGGGGGAACCGTCTCGGCCAACGGCAGCACGTTACAAGTGAATGGCTCGACGATCAACGGTGGAACGGTGACGCTGACCGGTGCTTCGACGTTGCAGTTGAATACAGGCACGATCCACGGCGGGAGCACGTTGACCAACAGCGCGACGGGAACGATTGAAGTGGTGACCGGCGCTAATACCCTGGGTGGGACAGTGAACAACTCGGCTGGGGGGACGTTCAAGATCGATAACGGGGCCTTGTTGAACTTGGAGACGGGGACGTATTCGCAACTGGGAGCGGTGCAGTTGAACTCAGCGGGCTTCGGCACGAGTTTGGAGGTGCAAGGGAACGTGACCCTGAGCGGCGGCACGGTGACGATGTCGAACAACGCCAGCAACTTTATTTTTGGTGCTTCTTCGGCAAATACGCTGACCAATGCAGGGACAATTCAGGGCGCAGGGCATATCGGGAACGGCTCGATGGGTCTGGTGAACTCGGGCACGATCAATGCCAATCAGAGCGCGGGGATCATCATACAAGACGGAGCGGCAGTGACAGCCACCAACACCGGAACGCTGGAGGCGACGGCGGGATCGACTCTGACCCTGTCGAATACGACTTTCGCTAATGCGGGTGGGACGGTTGCGGCGAACACCGGCACGGTCAACGTGTCGGGTTCGATTATCAATGGAGGCAATGTAACGCTGACCGGTGCGTCGACCTTGCTGTTGAACACCGGCACGATCCATGGCGGGAGCACGCTGACCAACAGCGCGACTGGAACGATTGAAGTGGTGACCGGCGCCAACACGCTGGGTGGAACAGTAAACAACTCGGCAGGCGGGACGTTCAAGATCGACAACGGGGCGGTGTTAAATCTGGAGACGGGAACCTACTCGCAGCTGGGAGCGGTGCAGTTAAACTCGGCCGGGTTCGGCACCAGTTTGGAGTTGCAGGGAAACGTAACCCTGAGTGGCGGCACGGTGACGATGTCGAACAACGCCAGCAACTTTATTTTCGGGGTCGTCTCCGCGGACACGCTAACGAACCAGGGAACGATTCAGGGGGCAGGGCACATCGGCAATGGCTCGATGGGCCTGGTGAACTCGGGCACGATCAACGCCAACCAGCCTTCTCTGTTGACGATTCAGGCCAATGGCACGGGAGGAGGAGCCACCAATACTGGGACGCTGGAAGCAACTGCCGGGGGAACGTTGCAGTTGGTGAACACGACATTTGCCAATACGGGGGGCACCGTCTCGGCCAACGGCAGCACGCTGCAGGTGAATGGTTCGACGATCAACGGTGGAGGTGTGACCCTGACCGGTGCTTCGACGTTGCAGTTAAATACGGGCACGATCCATGGCGGGAGCATCCTCACCAACAGCGCGACGGGAACAATTGAGGTGGTGACCGGCGCTAACACTCTGGGTGGGACAGTAAACAACTCGGCAGGGGGATTGCTGAAAATCGACAACGGGGCGACGTTGAATCTGGAAACGGGGACCTACTCGCAGCTGGGAGCGGTGCAGTTGAACGCGAACGGATTCGGAACGAATTTAGAGTTGCTGGGAAACGTGACCCTGAGCGGCGGCACGGTGACGATGTCGAACAACACCAGCAACTCGATCTTCGGATCGTCCTCGGCGAATACGCTGACCAACCAGGAAACGATTCAGGGGGCCGGGAGCATCGGTGGCGGTCAGATGACGCTGGTGAACTCGGGAACGATTCTCGCGAATGCCAGCAACAACCTTACCATTAATGTCGGCAGCGGAACCGTAAACAATACCGGCACACTCGATGCGGCCGGGGGCACGCTGACGATTCAGGGATCAGGAACAACTTTCTTTATCAATGACAACCAGACCACCAACAGTCTCACTGGTGGCACCTACATCGCCAATGGAAACAACATTCAGTGGGCCGCAGGCTCTGGCGGAATCAAGACGCTTTCTGCGAACGTAGTCGAGGAAAACGGGGGCCAGCTTCTCAACACCAGCACGAGCAACAGTAACGTCCTGGCGGGGTTGATGAGCATTACATCCGCTGGCGCCCTGACCATCGGCGGCGTGGCATTCACCGATGCGGGCAGTTTCAGCAACGCAGGCTCGCTGACCATCCTTCCAGGCGAGAGCTTCACGGTCGGGACTCTGGCCCAGATCAGTGCGGGATCGCTAACAGCAGGCACCTACGTGCTCGATGCAAATCTTAATCTCTCAGGCGCAACGCAGAACATCACCGCCAACGCGGCCAGTCTCACATTGGCGGGCGGGACCATAGAGAACGCCAATAGCACCAATGCGCTGGCCGGGTTGGCCAGCAATACTAAGACGCTGACGATCGCAGGCACCAGCAACAACGTCTCAACAACGGCGGCCAGCTTTAGTAACACCGGCACGCTGACTATCAACTCCGGCGACAGCTTCACAGCCGGCGGTCTGGCGCAGATCAGCAGTGGAACCCTGACTGCAGGCACTTATGTGCTAGGTGGCAACCTCAATCTGACGACGGCTGGTATCAACATCACGAAAAACTCGGCGACCCTGACGCTGCAAGGCGGCACCATTAATTCCAACGGAAGCAATGCGCTCAGCGCGCTGGCTGCCAATACCAAGACGCTTACCATCGCGGGCACGGGCACGAATATTGTGACCACAGCGGCCAGCTTCAGCAACACCGGAACTCTTACCATTAACAGCGGCGACAGTTTCACTGCCCCGGCACTGACGCAGGTCGTCGGCAACTCTCTGACGGCGGGTACTTATGTTCTGACCGGCAATCTGAATTTGACGGGTGCGGCCAACATAACAACGAACGCCGCCAAGTTAACCCTGCAAGGCGGCACCATCAAAACTGGCACTACCAACGACCTGGCCAACCTGAGCACCAATACAGGCAGTTTGACCCTGGCGAACAATGCCAACTTCACTACCGTTGGCAGCTTCACCAACTCAGGAACGCTGACCGTCAACAAAGGCAGCAAATTCACCGTTCCGACTGGAACTCTCACCAATCTCAGCGGCGGCACGCTGGCAAGCGGCACCTACGTAATCGGCGGCACGCTGCTGCTTCCTGCGGCCAACGGCGGCATCGTGACCAATGCGGCGAACCTGACCCTGACCGGAACTGGGGCCAAGATTACGGACGGTACCGCGAACGCCCTGGCAGGCTTCAATCACAATACTGGCACCTTTGCACTCTCCACCGGAGCAGCCTTCAGTTCCGCCTCAAGCACCTTCACCAACTCCGGCACGGTCACGATTGCGAAGGGGACGACTCTGACCGTCCCCGGAGCCGGTAATCTTTATAGCCAGACTGCTGGCCAAACCACGGTTGATGGAACGCTTGCCGGAATCAGCGGTGGCGCAAACGTTACCGGCGGCACCATTCTGGGCTCGGGCACCGTAAAGGGCAACCTCTCCGTTGGAAACGTCAGTGGCAATGCAGCCATCATCAATGTTGGCGACAGTGGGAAGGCTGGCCTGCTCTCGATTACCGGCGCGTACACGCAATTGGCAACGGGCACGATTACCGGGCTCATCAATGGAACGACCGCTGGCACGGGATTCAGCCAGCTTAAGGTAACCGGCACTGCAGCATTGGCGGGAACGATCAACTTCAGCGTAGCCACAGCTTTCCAGTCAAGCCTCACGGTAGGCGAGACCTTTACTGCGCTGACCGCCAGCACTGTGACCGGCACATTTTCCAACAGCACGATCGCCATCAACTCCACCCTCCACTTTGTAGTTTCCTATACCTCGACGGGTGTGGTGTTGACGGTGGCTTCCGGTCCGGTCGTGCCGGGCAACCCCAACAGTTCGCTCCGGCCGGCAGTGATGGCCGCCGCCGTGAGGCCGAAGTTGGGGGCAACATCGAAGAGCATCTCTCATATACAACTCAGTGGGCTGAGACAGTATGTGGCAGCAAGAAAAGCGACGAAAAGCATTTTGGTCGCGGGATGGCGACCGCCTTCCGGACGTTCCAACGCGATCCTGGCTCGAGCGCCGGAGATGCGTGGCCTTCGCATCTGGGAGCATCCGCCGATGACCCCGTCGGTTGCAGCAAGGCCCGTGACAGTGACAGTGGCGCGAACGCCTGCCGCAGTAAACTCCATTCCCGCACGCGTCGGCGCGATCAGTTCCAATCGTTGGTTGGGGCAAAACAACGCGATGGGCACTCAGGTCAACTTCGGAGCCTGGAGTGGCGCATCCCTAAATCGCCGCGTACCGGTAAAGACAATGCTTCCGTTAATGCCTCGGTTGAGGCGGTGATAATATCGAGACGCGTTGGCTATTTCTAGGTCAGAGGAATCCTGTGAGGACGAACATTGCGTGGGTTGCACTCTTGGTTTTGTCTGGGGGACTAACTGCTTGTGAGCGCGGTCACCGGCACAAAGGACCGGAGATCACCACTCCCTATGCGGCTATCCTGCTGGATAACGGTCAGGTCTACTACGGCAAACTGACCAACGCCGGTTCAAATTTTCCCGAGCTCACCGACGTCTACTACATCCAAAGCCAGGCCAACCAAGAGACCAAGGCAGTGACCAGCGTCCTCGTACGCCGCGGCAATGAATGGCACGGCCCAGACCGCATGTTCCTAAACCAGCGTCATGTCGTCTTGATTGAACCGGTGGGAACAAACTCTAAAGTGGCGCAACTGATCGAGGCCGACAAGCAAGCCAAACACTAGAATTAGATTGTATGGCGATCAGCGCCGCCAGTATCTTCTAGTTGACTTCTTATTCCTGCGGCACGCGTTGTTACCGGCGCTGCGAGCTGCGCTAGAATCAAAACTCGGACACTTCATTCTTCCAACGCTGATCCTGAGAAACCGATGATTCGATTCCGCTCGTCCGTTTCCTCATTCGGAAAGAGCATCGCCCTGCTGCTGGTGTCGGCGCTGCTTGCGAATCTACCGGCGTGCCGCAGTTCCGCCCGAGCCCGGGAGCATCTCGAAAAAGGCAATCATCTCTTCTCTCAAAACCAGTTCTCTTCGGCGGAGGACGAATACCGCCAGGCAATCCAGATCAGCCCTGATTTCGCCGAGGCCTATTACCGCCTAGGATTGCTTCAGACTCAGGAGGAACATCTCACTGCCGCCAGCCAGTCTTTCGCACGTGTCGTAGATCTCGACCCTAAGAATCTGGACGCGCGGTTGCATCTCGGCGGGCTGCAACTCTCCTCCACTCAGTACGTCGAAGCCAGTCAGCAAGCCGATGCGGTGCTGCAGCACGACGGTAAGAATGCCGGCGCTCACCATCTCCTGGGGCAAATCGCACTTCATCAGAGGCAATACGTTGTTGCGGAAAATGAATTGAAGCAAGCCATTAACCTGGACCCACACAATCCCCAGATTTATGAAGACTTGGGCCTCGCCCAGCTCCTCGATGCCGAATACGGTGCGGCAGAGAAAAGTTTTCGGACCGCAATCGACCTCCAGCCGGACGATTCTCAAACTTACATCGACTTGGCGAATTTCTACAAAGGACAAAATGCTGTGGATCGTGCCGAGCAAGTCTTGCAACAGGGAATTGCAAGAACTCCCAAAGCTTCTGAATTGCCGGTGGCGCTGGCCGGGCTCTACGTCGAGCGCAACCGCAGGCTCGAAGCGAACGCCTTGCTTGATAAACTGCAATCGGATGAGAACAACCATCCGGACGGCCGCCGCGCTGTTGCATCCTTTCATTTAGAGAGTGGAGACGCGGCCGCCGCCCTTGATGGTTTCCAAGCTCTCGTCAGTGCCAACCCGAACGATCAGGCTGCGGCGAAAAAGCTCGCCGAATGCTACCTGCAGTTGGGCCGGTGGCAAAATGCTGATCAATGGATCGAGCAGCGCGACAAAGATCGGAAAGATGCCGATTTCCGTTTGCTTCGCGCGCGAAGTTACTTGGGCGCTTTCCGCCTTCGCGAAGCTGCTGCCGAACTGCAAGGCCTGATTCACGACTCCCCCGACTTGCCCGCGGTATATTTCTACCTGTCTCAGGTTGATTCGGCGCAGGGGGATGTCACCAAGGCACAGCAGATGCTGACCGATGCGATCCGTGTCCAGCCCGGCTACTTGCCGGCTCTCTTAGGTCTCGGCAATATTAGCTTGCAGAAAAGCAATGCGAATGATGCGCTGGCTTATGCCAGTCAGGTAATCGCCACCAACTTCTGGCTGGCTGATGCTCACGTTCTCGCCGGAGGCGCCTATCTTCTGCAAGGGGATTTGAACCAGGCCCAGAGAGCCTTCCAACTGGCAGCCGGACTAAGTCCTCACAGCTCAGCGGCCCAGGAACGTCTCGGTCATGTGTTTGGCGTGCGCGGCAACTATGCGGATGCGGAGAAGGCCTTTGAGAATTCGCTGACCATAACCCCCGACTACGCTCCGGCCCTGAGCGGCTTGTCGGAGGTGCTTTCGAAAGAAGGAAAGGCCACGCAGGCGAAAGTGCGCATTGATCGTCAGATCGCGGCGCAACCGAAAGCCTTCCAGTTATACGTTGCCAAGGCCGAATTCTGTATCGCTCAAAATGACTGGGCCTGCGCCGAACACGGCTATCAGCAGGTGCTGGCTCTGAATCCCTATTATGTGAATGGCTATCTTGCTCTGGCTCACATCTATGCCGCCACTAACCGCCCCGACAGCATGATTCAGGAGTATGAAACTGCGCGTAACAAATTTCCCGAATACCTTCCTACCTACATCCTGCTTGGCCAGATTTTTGAATATGTCGGAAAGATCGACCGCGCACGGCAAACGTACCAAGATGCGCTGAAGGTTGATCCCAATGCTTACCAGGCTCTCAGTGGTCTCGCGCGACTTTACGCTGACCATGGTGGATCCCTCAGCGAAGCGCTCGAACTCGCGCAGCAAGCCAAAGCCCAGCAAACTGACGACGCCACAGTCAACGACACGCTGGGCTGGATTTATTTTAAGCAGGGGCTCTATCGTTCCGCGGTGCCCGTCCTAGAATTCGCAGTGGCAAAAAATCCTGGCGTCGCGAAGTTTCAGTTCCACTTGGGGATGGCCTACCTCGCAACAGGACAGCCCGCGCAGGCTCACATCAGGTTGCAAACAGCTCTGCAGTCAGGCCTCACCGGAGAAGACGCCCGCTCAGCGCAAGAGGCGTTGCAAAAGACCGGCTCCTGACGTCCCTCGCCGCAAACCCTAACCCATGCAAATGCGGTCTCTGCGCTGCTTTTTTCCCTTCAGATTAAGGTCTTTCATCGAATCGTGTGAGAGCGCTAGGAAATTGCGCAGTTCGTTGGACATATCTCCTCGAAGTGTGGGTCGACCCTAATGATGAATCGTCAGATGCGATGGCTCCGGCAAAGAGTATCGTAACCAGCACACGTCAATATAGAAAATATCTATCGGCTCTATCGTAGCGGTGTCGGCGCGGCTGATCGGATCACCGGTGCTGAATCAAATCAAATGTGAGTGGGCACGGTGAAATAATCTCGAGAACCTTCATCAATCTATCCTGAACATTCCTAGCCCAGTGCGTCGATTCACCCGATGAATACTGAACAACTCGCAATCGCTTCCATCACGCGCTCGCGCAAATCTGATTCCAGCTAGGTGTGTGACGCGCGAATTTCACTTGATCAAGACTCCATCGTGCGCATGAATTGAATTATCAAAAGAAATTCGTATCTGCCGCAGAAGAAATATTCGTTGGACGACAGCCTCGATCGCCTCTAAGGTCGGCATGCTGGTGGCGGAGACCCACGGTGGTCCCGTTACAAAACATCAAACGGATATCAAAGAGAAGGCGAGCAACCACAATGAGGGATTGTTTTCACGCGGGGGCTGTAATCGTCCTTGCTACTCTTTCGCTGGCCTCGGGCGGCCATGCGCAGGGGCAGACAAGCACCTCTTCACCGACGAGCGAAGCAATTCTTCACCAATTGCAAGAACTACAGGAACAGGTTAAAGCGTTGCAGGCCGAGGTCGCTGCGCTCAAGAGCCCACCAATAGCTGCACATTCAACTGAAGCGGCGGCAGCGGCTCCAGCGGTACCGGCCGCCGCGGCCATGACAAGCGCACCCGCCACCGCGCTGGCACCCACCGGACTGCCTGGCCTACTCGGGCCGACCACGCTCAGCGGATTCGTCGATGCCTACTACGGTTACAACGCAAACCAGCCTGCGGGACGGCAGAATGCGCTGCGCAACTTCGACATCAATTCGGGACAGTTCGGTTTAAACATGCTTGAGTTAGTCGCGGACAAAGCGGTCGACAGCACTAATCGAGTCGGTTATCACGTCGCGCTGGGTTTCGGGCAGGCAATGAATCTTGTGAACTCAACGGAGGTAGGTCCGGGCGCAGTACCGGGAACCAGCATCAGTAACTTCGATCAGTATCTGAAAGAGGGCTACATAATGTACATGGCGCCGGTGGGCAAGGGCCTGCAGATCAACGTCGGCAAGTTTGTAACGCCCGCGGGCGCGGAGGTCATCGAGAGCAAGGACAACTGGGACTATTCGCGCGGACTGCTCTTCTCCTGGGCGATTCCGTATTTTCACTTCGGAGCCAGCGCGAAGTACATCTTCGGCCCGAAGTTCGCCGTGACCGGGTACGTTGTTAACGGATGGAACAACAGCATCGATACCAACACTGGCAAGACGGCGGGTTTCAGCGCCGCCTGGACTCCGAGCACCAAGTTCAGCATCATCGAAACTTATCTTGCCGGCCCTGAGCACCTGAACTACAACGGGGCATTCCGTCATCTTTCCGACACGGTAATCACCTACAGTCCTACTCCCAAACTTTCGTTGATGGCGAACTATGACTACGGTCATGAGCACATTGTGAGCAGCGAAACCGTCGGCGTCCCTCCCTTCTTCGTCGGCCCGCGCGCGGTCTGGAGCGGACTGGCCGGTTACGTCAAGTACGCGCCTAATGATAAGTATGCCTTTTCGCTGCGCGGCGAGTACTTCGATGACAAGCAGGGCTTCGAAACCGGAACGTCGCAGGAGTTGAGCGAATTCACCGCAACGCTCCAGCGGACGATCGCGAAGAGCATTATCACCCGGTTGGAGTTTCGGCGGGACATGTCTGATTCGGCCGTTTTTCCAAAGGGAAACTTCGGAGACCCGTTTGTGAAGACGCAGAACACCGTAACCTTCGGCGTGATGTATGCCTTTAGCAGCGCCGATGCCAAGTAGATGAAACAGACCATGAAATGTCTGCGCCGGAGAGCTACACCAGATGCGTGTCTTACATTTGCGGCCACAAATGGAAATGATCTACGCGATAAAAACTATGAATTTGACTTTGCGGATGTCGGATGACAGCATCGCTGCCGAGGGCACAGCATTCGGTACTCCTGATGCTTGCTGGGGAGTTCTTCGGTTTCGATGTTGATGTCTCGATTAACCCGATTCTTATAGGCGGATAGGGCCAGAGGCGGTTCATGGCTTCAGGTTGTGCTGACTCGTTTGAGGTAGACGCGAACTCTTTAGGTCTCAAGGAGCGACATATGCTTGCCGTTTCACAACAAAGGGAAAGATTGTCTTTGGCTGAAAAGTTCTCTCGATTAGCTGGTCGGTTGCGAGATCCTGAATGGCGCCGCTATGCTGGGCTTCTGCTTGGCGGCAAAGCCCTTGGCATCGGTATGGTATTCCTCATCATCACCGTTGTTTCAGGCATCTTTTTTAGTCACGTCTATGCGCAGACTGGAACTCCCGAGGTAAAGGCCGCTGACGTCATCAATCCTGTCAACACCGCATGGACCTTGCTGGCCGCCTTCCTCGTATTCGGCATGCAGGTGGGTTTCACCATGTTGGAAGCCGGTTTCTGCCGTTCCCGTGAAACCGTGAACGTGCTCATGGAATGCGTTGTCGACACATGCTTGTGCGGCCTTCTCTTTTACGCCTTCGGCTTCGCCTTCATGTTCAGCCATGGCAATGGGTTCATCGGTTATCACTGGTTCTTCCTGCAGAACGCGCCCGCAACCTACGAAACCACTGGCGTCGCATTTCTCGCGGTCTGGCTTTTCCAGTTTGCCTTCGCCGACACCTGCTCGACCATCACCTCGGGCGCAATGATCGGGCGCACTGGATTCGTCGGCGACCTTCTCTATAGCGTCGCTGTCTCCGGCTTCATCTATCCCATCATTGGCCACTGGGCTTGGGGTCCGGACGGATGGTTAGCCTTAATGGGCAGCGAGGGTCATGCCTTTCCCTCTCTGGGGATGGGTTTCCACGATTTCGCCGGTTCCACCGTGGTTCATACGATTGGTGGATTCATTGCTCTCGCCGGTGCCATCGTTCTAGGTCCGCGCCTGGGGCGCACATTCAAGCGAGACGGCGGAGCGCCCATGCTGCCGCATGACTTGACTATCGCCGTAACCGGTGGCCTGATCCTGTGGTTTGGCTGGTACGGGTTCAATCCTGGCAGCACCCTTTCCGCCATGGATTTCGAGGGCATCGGGCGCGTCGCGGCCAACACAACTCTGGCGGCCTGCGCTGCCGGCTTGACCGCCATGTTCTGGGCCTATATGTCGAGCAAAAAATGGGATGCGGGTTTTACGACAAACGGATTCCTGGCCGGGCTTGTGGCCGTTACCTGTCCTTGCTATTGGGTCACGCCCACCGGCGCCATCCTCTTGGGCGGAGTCGCGGGCGTGGTGGTCGTCCTCGGTGTGGAACTGCTGGAATGGCTGCGGATCGACGATCCCATTGGCGCGGTCCCCGTACACGGCATCTGCGGTGTCTGGGGGACGATTTCGCTGGGCCTGTTTGCCTGTGGCAAGTACGGAGCCAGCGGTCCCGCCGGTCCCGACAACTCGGTAGCGCTGAAGGGGCTCTTCTACGGCGGCGGTACGCAGGTTCTGGAGGCGCAACTTATCGGGAGTGCGGTAATCACGGTCGCCACCTTCGCGGTAGCCATGGCTGTAATGCTTGCGGTGAATGCTACCGGGTTGCTGCGAATCTCCAAGGAAGGTGAACTCTACGGACTCGATCTTCACGAGCACGGAATTTCGGCCTATCCTGAATATCTAATCTCAGCCTTGGGCGCCCCGAGCGGTATGAACCAGGAACTCCCTCTGGCTCAGCACAAGACTAGCCTGGCAAGCGCGAAAACGTTGTCGCATATTGCCAGTTGAGAAATGCAGGTGCTTCGGTGTGCTGAAGGCAGAATATCCTCTACCTCCTGCTCATTACTTGTATAGCGACGCGAGGACAAAATGACCAAAGTCGAAGCGATTATTCAGCCCAACCGGTTTGAACAGGTGAAAGAAGCTCTCATCGGGCTCGGTGTGGAAGGCATGACGGTCTCGGAAGTGCGCGGGCACGGCCGGCAGAAGGGCCACACCGAAACTTATCGCGGCCGCGAATACGGCATCGATCTGCTGCCGAAAGTGAAGCTGGAATTAGTGCTGGAAGACAAGCTTGTCGATCCTGTGATTGACGCGATCATCAAGAATGCCGCTACTGGCAAGATTGGTGACGGGAAAATCTTCCTCTCAAAGGTGGACGAAGTTATCCGCATCCGCAACCAGGAGCGTGGCGTAGCCGCGCTCTGAAACACGGAAGTCCAGCTTCCGCCTGCGCGTCAATGGAAGCTGGACAGCCCCTCGTAATTCCCCACCGTTCCAGGAATTCCTTCCGCGGCTCGGAGAGCTAAACCCGTCCCATAGTGCGTCCCGAACGGCGCAGAACGCTCTCCGCGTTCACGTTTGCGCACGCTGACTTCTCCTTCCTTCAAGTTGGCGATAAAATCTCTTAGCTCCTTCCTAGTGGTGCTGGAGTCGGCGCGTCACACCCTTACGAACAGTTTATGAAGCCTTTATTCGAAGTTTACGAGCCTCCACGTCTAATAATAGATTGAGCGACTCCGGCAAGGCGCGGAGTTGAAGCTCCGGGGAGGAACAAATATGTCAAAGACTCATCACAATTTCGGGCGGGACATCGCCTTAGCCGTTATCTCGCTGGTTTTATTGACTTGTACTGTGGAGGTGCGCGCAGCTGCACAGACTCCAGCGAGCCCCAGTAAGAAGGAGCTGAAAACTTTGTTGGCAACTGCCAAGACGTCCGCAGACCAGGAGCGGCTAGCGGCGTACTACCGGGACAAAGCTCAACAGCTGAGAGCGAAGGCCCAGGAATTCTCGGCTCAGGCGGATTATCTCGCAACCCAACCCGCAACGATTGAATCGAAGCAGGGCATTTCCTGCAACTGTACAAGTCACTATCGCTATTTCTCCAAGATGTACGCTCAAGAGGCCAAGGATGCGGAGACGTTGGCCGCTGAGCACAACCAACTCGCGCAGGCGTACAAATCGAAAGCAGCACAGCAGTAAGTTGAATATGGATAGGGGTGGCGGAGAACTACGGATTAACGGCGTAAAAGTACTGACAGGAAATCCAAGCCGCTGACGCGAACCGCGCCGGGGGCTTTTTGTTTCTGCTGCGGAGGCGCTCAAAGCGGGCGTAGTCTCACCAGTTATGATGCTCTCGCAAGACTGGCGGGAACAGGCGATTCAGGCTATGAGCATTCTGGGAATTTGGACAGTCCTGGCTTAGTCCCATGCGCAGAACTCGAAGCTGCAGAGGATTTGCCTTTTTTCCGGTAAACTCGATCGATCCTTGCGTGGGTGCAACAGCGATTTTCAGCACAGTCAGACAAGCCGCGCGGTGAAGTTGTCAGTCCTCAAAAATGGATGGGGAATTACCAAAGGAGGCCACGTGGAGTTTGTAATGTTTGAAGATGTGGACGGCATGGAAGTCTTTGTGAACCCCGAACAGGTTATTTGGGTCAGAGAGTACCC
>JAUTWY010000395.1 GCA_030838305.1 Acidobacteriaceae bacterium | reverse complement strand
CTTCCAGCCACGCATCCAGACTCGATTCTTCCGCCGACTGCGTCAAGTGCGCGGAACGCCGCTCCAGTTCGCCGATTGCCGAAGCAAGAGATTCCTCGAAATGCCGCTCATCAAGCAGACCACCGCGCAACTGGATGATATCTGCCGCGGTGCTGGTGCATCCTTCGCTGAACCACAGAGCGCGCGTGAAATTCTCCCGCGTGTAGTCCACTGGATCGAGCGTCTGGGGACGAATGCGCTTCACGTTCCACAGATGAAAGAATTCATGCGCGGTCACCGAAGTCAGCGCCTCGGGCGCTTTCGCCAGCACATCAGCATTCACCGCAATTGCGGTGGAGTAAGCGTGCTCCATTCCGCCGCCCGAAGGCCCTCGCGGAAAGTGATAGAAAAAGATGTAGGTGTCGAAGGGACGATCATTCATCCAGTCCGTTGCAGCCGCAACAATCTTCCTCAGCATGATGGTAAGCGTTGCCATGTCGTAGTCGCCCGGTTCGGCGTCAACGATCACGCGATAGTGTCCGCCCGCTTCGTCGAAATCAGATTCCTGGAACATTCCCATCTCAACCGGAGAATCAACCAGCCGATCATAGTTTTCCGCGCTAAACCCGCCTTCCGGCATTGCGATGAGCGGCGTTGCGACGCGCCATCCTTGCGGAACCTGGTTGAAGCGCACAACCGTTGCGTCCTTCCGCTCGTCCGCGGGAAACATGAGAACCTGAGCCAGATTAAAAAATGCGTGATGCGAATTAAACTCTGCTCCGAACGGCCCTGGCGAATCGACAAACATCTGATATTCAATGACAGCGCCACTTTGCGCGCCGCTGATCTGCCATCGGCTCTTATCCAGCTTACGTAGCGCTAACGCTCGTCCCGCGCGGTCTTTCGCGCGCACCCAGTTCACGTACTGCGCGAAGTCGCGAACCTGATACAGCGCATTCCACACTGGGAGTTGCAACTCCCGCTGCGCAAGTCCATCGGTCAATAGAATCTGCACGTCTACCAGATGCCGATCGGGATTTGCCAGTGTGATTGTGTAGTTTGTGGTGGCGTAAGAACTGGAAGCTGCGATTCCCAACAGCAGAACCCAGCGACAGACGCGGCTTGCCAAGCCTGCGGCCACGCTCGAAGGCCTCATCGGTTTCCAGCCGCATTCGCCGAATTGACGCTTTCACCTTCGGCCGCAAGCAGCCGCAACCGCGCCGGTAACTTCTCATAGATTCCGCCAAATCCACCATTGGAAAGTATCGCGACCAGATCACCGGCGCGCATTTCGGGTGCAACCGTCTTCACAATCTCGTCGGCGTCCTCAAGCAGACGTGCTCGGCGTCCGTGTTTCTGGATGTCTGCTGCCAGTTCCGGCAACTCAAGGCGCTCATTCACCGGAACCGCTTCCGAACGGAAGACGCCCGCAACGACCACTTCGTCCGCTATCGCAAGACTGCGCGCAAGATCAGTCTGAAGCACGCGACGCCGGAGCGTGTTCGACCGAGGCTCGAGAATCGCCCACAACCGCGCGCCGGGATAACGCGCGCGCAACGCTTTCAGCGTACCGGCAATCGCGGTGGGATGATGAGCAAAGTCGTCGATAATCGTAATGCCATTCACTTGCGCTTTCACTTCGAGGCGCCGCTTTACGCTCTTGAAAGTTTTCAGCGCAGCGGCAATTTCTTCTTTCGAGATGCCATATGCCGCTGCGATCGCGGCCGCCGCAGTTGCGTTCCACACGTTGTATTCGCCCGCCAGTGGAAACTCAAGGTCCATCCACGAGCGGCCGCCTCGCAACACCGACCAGAGGGTTCGCTCCGCCTCGAATTTCACATTCGTGATTCGCCAGTCCGCGCGCGTCCCCGCGCCATAGCGCTCCACTGGACAAAACGCCTTGCTCAAACATCGTTCGAGGCTGGCGCTTTCAGCAGCATCCCCCGCAGCGCCATCGAAGGCGATAATGCGGCCACGCCGCGGAATCAGATTCACGAGGCGTTTGAATGCGGTCTCGACCGCGTTCAGATCTTTGTAAATATCTGCGTGATCGAACTCCACCGAGGTCAGAATCACTGCATCTGGAAAGTAATGTAAAAATTTCGGACCCTTGTCGAAAAATGCGGTGTCGTATTCGTCGCCTTCCAGAATGAAATGCTTTCCCTGCCCGAGATGAAAACTGGAGCCA
This sequence comes from Acidobacteriaceae bacterium, assembly GCA_030838305.1. Lineage (GTDB taxonomy): Bacteria > Acidobacteriota > Terriglobia > Terriglobales > Acidobacteriaceae > Sulfotelmatobacter. The sequence goes on along the minus strand of JAUTWY010000395.1, from coordinate 7,678 downwards.
AAGTTTTCCGCAATGCCTCCGATTAGAAATGACGGCTGCATGCCTGCCGTATGAAAAATCCAGGCCAGCATTGAGGTGGTCGTGGTCTTGCCGTGCGTGCCCGCGACCACCAACACTTCCTTGCCGCGCAAAAACTCTTCGTGCAATAGTTGCGGCAGGGAGCTGAATGGAATGCGCTGGTCGAGCACCTGCTCGAGTTCAGGGTTTCCCCGCGAGATCGCATTGCCCACGACCACCAGGTCGGGAGTGGGCAGCAAATTACGCGCGTCAAAGGGTTGTGCCACTGGAATTCCTAGTTCATCCAGAAAATCAGACATGGGCGGATACGCCGCCGCGTCCGACCCCGCCACTCGAAACCCGCGCTGTTTCAGCATTCCCGCGAGTGAAGCCATCGCGGTACCGCAAATGCCAATCAGATGAATGTGCTTTTTATCGTCCATGGCTTTGAATCTATCTTTTCCCGTTCCCGGCGCTCGACGATACCGCGGCCTCCAGGAATTTCAGACTCACCTGCCCGTCATGTATCTTCAATTTGGCCCGCACTCCAATGGGTAACGTGATGTTCTGCGCAGTCACGTGGCCCGACCGGATGCCATAGGCTACCGGGATTCCCAACTGGCCCACGATCCGCAGTACCACTTCTTCCAGCGTGTATCCCTGGTTCGCGGTCTGAACGCAATCCCGCATCTCGCCGAACACAATTCCTCGCACGCCATTTAGTTTGCCTGCCAGTTTCAACTGCATGAGCATGCGGTCGATCTGATAAGGTTTCGCCGCCACGTCCTCGAGAAACAGAATCGTTCCTTCCGTACGAATCTCATAAGGCGTACCCAGGGACGCAACCACAATTGAAAGGCAGCCGCCGTAAAGTATTCCCTCTCCTGAGCCCTCCACCAGGCCGGTCGCGCCAGAACCCGCGTCCAGGTCCGGTTCCCACGTCGAGGCGCCCGCTAGGGCGGCTTGCCACGACGGCAAATCTACACCTTCTTCGCGCGCCCAATCTTTCGCCACCATCGGGCCGTGGAAGGTTACTAATCCGAGCGCGTCAGAAAGGTAGGTGAGCAACGTAGTCAGATCGCTATAGCCAACGAGAATCTTGGGATGAGCTTTGATGGTTCCCCAATCCAGCGCTTGCAACAGATAGTTGGAGCCGTAGCCACCGCGGGCGCAAACAATCGCGCGTACATCTTCGCGCGTAAACATATCTTGCAGTTCGCGTGCGCGACGTTGCACCGATCCGGCAAAGTAAAGATCCTGCTCCAGGATGGAATCGAAATAGAACGGCGAGTAGCCCGCGCGCCGAAGACCTTCGCAGCCCGCTTCGAGTTCGTTGCGCTTCAGGTTGCTGGCGGGCGCCACAATACCGACGGTATCGCCCGGCCGGAGGGCAGGCGGCTTGATGCGCGGAACTGGAGGCGAAGACATTCAGTCAGAAGGTTATCTTGAAATGTGCTGCTTAGCCCGAAGTCGAATTGTGAATCTAAATTCCAGAAGCACGGACGATCAATCCACAAAAAACTCGCCACGGCACACCAAGCGTGCCGTACCGCGAAGAAAAACTGAATTGCTCTCTTTGCGTACTGTCTGCGTTCCACCCTGAGCATGCACCCGAACCGGCGATTCCGCTCGACCGGTTGCCATAGCCGCAAGCGCCGATGCGCAAGAGCCAGTTCCCGACGACTGCGTCTCCCCCACCCCGCGTTCAAAGAAGCGGGCTCTCAGATCATGCTTTCCATCGATGGCAACCATCTCAACGTTCACGCCTTGCTTGAACCCGGGAGCGCGCTGAATGTCAGCCGCTTCGTCCTGCCAGTGCTCCACAAATTCCTGAACGAAGACCACGTAGTGTGGATTCCCCATCGAAACCGGAATCCCACGGACCTCGCTCGCGCCGAGTTTTACTGACAGTTCTGCTTCAACTACCGCTGAGCCCATCTCAATCTCAAATTCATATTCGTATTCGGACTGGCCCTGTCCGGTCATCACGCAAGTTTTCAATCCGGCACCGGTTTGGATCGAGATTTTCTCCGCCCCTCGCCCGGAGAAGAGATATGCGGCTACGCAGCGCGTGCCGTTACCGGAAATCTCCGCCTCGGATCCATCGGCGTTGATCAGTCGAATCTCGACATCGGCCGTTGGATGCGAACGCATCCATTCCACACCATCCGCGCCGACTCCGTCATGTCGATCACAAATACGCCGCGTCAAGGCTGCGATGTCAGGTAAGGCGCGCTCGGCCCGCGGAAAATCAACTAACAGGAAATCATTTCCGCAAGCGCTGGCCTTCACAAAAGAAATTGCCGCTGCCTTCTTGCTCACTCCAGTTCCACCGGACCCAAGGAGGTGACGCTGCCCAGCACCGACGATACCTTCAACTCTCCCAGCAATCTCTTCTGGTCACGATTGCAGCCGGCCACATCAAACTGCAACCGCACGTGCTGTCCGGTGTTGCCGCTCGCCACATTCTGCATCATGCGATGTTGGCGCTCCAGAACGCGGTTGACCTCTTGCGTGATTTGTTCCACGCTCGCGCCCGTCACTTCGTAACAGACTAGCAAAGTCTTCAAATTGAAGTTTCGCTCCAGGCTGCCCAGGGCAAACAGAGCCAGCAAAACTACGCCCGTGGCAAAAACCGCGGTAAGGTAAAGTCCGCCGCCCGCGGCCATCCCCACCGACGCAACCACGAATAATGTTGCGGCTGTGGTCAGACCTGTAGTCAAGCCGCGGTTGTGCAGAATCGATCCTGCGCCAATGAATCCAATGCCGGGAATAATCTGCGCGGCTATGCGGGCCGCATCGGAGGGCACTCCTGCCAGGCCGGAGGAGAGAATCGTGAACATCGCCGCCCCGAAACAGATGAACATGTTGGTCCGCAGCCCGGCCGGGCGATGCCTCAGTTCGCGCTCCAGTCCAATGACTCCCCCAAGAATGGCTGCCAGCACCAGGCGCACCAGAGAAGTTGCAACAAAACCACTCGCCATTTCCCCGTGCAGCAGGCCGAAAATGTTGTGCCAAATCATGGGCGCGATTGGAGGGCTCAAACGGAACTCAGATGGCCGGATTTTATCATCGGACTCAACCCTCTTCGCCGCTATCCACGTTAACCGTGCTGATTACTGCCCGGACTTCGGGCCACGCTCTTGCTCTCTTCCGCGGAAGATTATGGCGCGCGGCTGACCGGTAGTGTGAATTTCGACGAGCGCGGTCAAATGGTGATCTGTCGCTGCCTTCCAAACTGGATCGCCGTCGAAGCCGATCACGAAATCGGCGTACACCCCCGGGTTCGCGAGGGCGCGCTCCCACAGGCCGTCCAGATCGGTTGGCTGTTTCCACACGCGATGGTTGCCTTCGTTGATGACCCGCCGCAAAGGAATAGCGGCTTGCTGCAGCGCCCCCACGTGCTCGCCCAAATACATCAGCAACGTGGAATCCGCTGGCACGGGCTTAAGCCAAGCGGCCACTTGTTTATCCAATGCCGCACGTCCGCGCGAGTTGATCGCGGCCTCGCGGTAACAGACTGGGTCCGCGTGCCAAATGCCGCCATAGCTGGCACTGGCGAGTGCGAGAACACTCACTAAGACGATGGTGCTTGCCCGGCGGACTACGAGAGCGTTCCCTTGTTCAATCTTTGCCGCGAACTGCACCATGAAATAAATTCCCAGCGGCACAAACACAGCGAAAGCTGGAAGGAGTTGGAGTCCGTAGCGCACGTTGTAATAGGAAAATGGCCACCACGTCGGCAAGAAAATGGGCACGCTCCCGTAGGCCAGGGACAGAGCATAAAATGGCAGCGGCGCCCACAGAAACAAGGCTAGCCGTCCTCGCGCGGTGAATGTTGCCGCCAGACTCCCCAACAGCGCCAGTGCGAGCCAGAGCCGGCCCAGCCAGTTCGCCTCCGACACATTGAGTTCCGCCGCCTTGAGAAAATAAGAGGCGCCAGCCCACAGATTTCGCTGCGCCTGATTTACTGTTGCAGTCTTTTGTTCTATCGCGTGCGCGGAGTAAGGCCCGTTCGCAAACTCCAGGGGATTGCGGTATACGGCTGCGTTGTATGCAAGCCAGAAAACAGGCGCGGCTGCCGCGATCAGAACAAATTTCAAGAGCGAGATGCGCGAGGCGGGCGCTATGTTGGGCAGCTTGTCGTTGCGGTCGTTGCGAGGGTGAAAGACGACGATCACCGCGCCAGCCACCATCAGGACTGCTAGAAACCATCCGTCGTAACGCGTAAGGCACGCCGCAACGAGGCATACGCCGCATTTTGTAACGGATCGAGACGAAGTCTCCTCACCGCGCGCGAACTCGGCGAAGTACACGGCGGCCCAAATAAAGAATGCCAAATACAGGGACTCGCCCATTGCAGTCGCCTGCATGTAAATAAGATTCGGATTCGCTGCGTAGACGATCGCCGCGCTCCAAGCCAGCAGCTGTGACGCGTCATCTACTTTTCCCTCACGACTCAGAGCCGAACGTACCAGCCGAAATATTCCAAGGACGCCGAGAACATAGGCGGCCATGGATGGAATCGAGCCGCCCGAACCGCTTTGCCACATCTGCTTCGACACGATAAACGGGAGGATCAACAAGTGCGGCAAAGGCAGCCACACCGTCCCTAGTTGCAGCAGGCCGGGAGTTTTTGAGTCGAAGACACGCCGCGCGATATTGATATGCGCTACCGCGTCACCGTACAGCAACAGCTCGCCATTCCGGTTGTAGTAGAGAAAGGAGAACACCGAAACAAAGATTGCGAGCCACACCAGCCGCACAGTCTCGATTTCCGAATGGGTCTTCGCTGGCGGAGGTTGTGGCTTCATTCGAGGTGGGTGAGTTCGCGGAAAATCTGGAAGCGCGCGTCAATTTCTTCGCGGGTCAGCGATTGCAGGCGTTGGGTCCCGAAGTCTTCCACTGCGAACGATCCCATGACACCACCATAGAAGAGAGCCCGCTTCAGTACTTCGCGGTTCAATCCTTCCTGCGAAGCCAGGTAGCCCATGAATCCGCCGGCAAACGAATCGCCCGCGCCAGTGGGATCTTTCACTTCATCGAGGGGCAAGGTCGGCGCGCGAAACGGGTGACGTCCGATTCCGAACGCACCCTCGCGAAAGAAAATCGTCGCCCCGTATTCTCCGTGCTTGATCACCAGAGCCTGCGGACCCATTGCCAGCACCTTTTGCGCAGCGCGCGGCAGGTTTTTTTCGTCGGCCAGCATTTTGGTCTCGGTGTCGTTAATAAGTAGCACGTCGACCAGCTTCAAAGTCTCCGCCAGTTCCTTGCGCGCGCCCTGGATCCAGTAATTCATGGTGTCGCATCCGGTCAATTTCACTCCGTTCATCTTCCGGCGCACGTTGGTTTGCAGCGTCGGCTGGATGTTGGCCAGGAAGAGGAATTCTGTGTCCTCATACTCCTTGGGAATGCGCGGCTGGAATTTCTCAAACACATTCAGGTCGGTGTAATTGGTTTTGGCCTCGTTGAGGTTCTCCGAGTAAGTCCCGCCCCAGCGAAATGTCTTGCCTGCGGCGCGCTCGATGCCGCGCGTATCAATGCCGCGCTTTGTCAAAACATTTTCATGTTCCGGTGCGAAATCATCGCCGACCACGGCCACCATACGCACCTGCGTGAAATAGCTGGCCGCCAACGAAAAATAAGTCGCGGCTCCGCCCAGGATGCCCTGCACGCTTCCCGAAGGCGATGTGACATCATCAAACGCAACTGATCCAACGACGACCATGCTCATCTTGAATGGTAGCTCCGGTTTTCGGTCAGTGGCGAGTGGTCAGTGGTCAGTAAACAAACTTTCATGACGTAGGCTTTGCGGGCCACTCATCACTGATCATTCAACACTAGCTCTTCACATACTTTCCGATAATCAGCTTCAATTTCTTGCGTGTAGCCGTTGGAATCTTCTTGTGATCGGTCATGATGGCATGCGCCAGTGCGGACCCGCATTTGCACGAGCGCGTCCGCGGCATTGCCGCCACGGTTTCGCGCAACACGGTGGCCGCGTTTTCCGCATTCTTCATCAGCACAGCAACAATCTGATCAACGGTCACCGAGTCGTGGTGAGGATGCCAGCAGTCATAATCGGTGACCATCGCCACGGTGATGTAGCAAAGCTCGGCCTCGCGCGCCAGCTTTGCTTCCTGCAGGTTGGTCATGCCGATCACGTCCATGCCGAGGCCGCGGTAAACGTTCGACTCCGCCTTGGTGGAAAACTGCGGGCCTTCCATGCAGAGATAGGTGCCACCATGCCTGCCGGTCACGCCCACCTTTTCACATGCAGCCTCGACCACAGCCGCGAGTTCGCCGCACACCGGATCCGCAAATGCAATGTGGGCAACGATACCGCCGCCGAAAAAAGTATCCACGCGATGCCGCGTGCGATCGAAGAACTGGTCGGGGATCACGAAATCCAGCGGCTTGTGCTCTTCCTTCAACGAACCGACAGCGGAAACGGAAACGATTCGCTCGACACCAAGTTGTTTAAAGCCATGAATGTTTGCGCGGAAATTCAACTCGCTGGGCAGAATTCTGTGCCCGCGTCCGTGCCGGGCCAGAAACGCCACCTTGCGTCCCTCCAGCGTGCCGCAGACGTAGGGATCGGAAGGCGCGCCGAACGGCGTCTTCACCCGCACTTCTTTTACCTTCGTCAGTCCCGGCATGGCATACAGACCGCTGCCGCCGATAATCCCAATCTCCGCCTGTGGCACTCAGCCTCCAAAAGTTTGCGCTACAGAAACGCCCCGCGCCTCGAAGCCAAACTTGCGATTATACAAGACGTCTGTATTCACCCTGCGAGCGCTGCGTCCTGTGGATCGAGGAGCAAACCGTTAGAATATTTTGTATGCGCTTTACCGCCTTATTTCTCAGCCTGGCTTGCAGCCTCGTTCTCGCACAAAATGCACGTAATTCCTCGGCACAGTTACCATCAGAGCCCAAAGTTGTTACCGTTCCTTTGGCGGTGGATCACAACCGCGTCGTGATCAATGCCGACATATCACTCCCGGACGGCTCTACGCAGCGCATCCGCGCGTGGGTTGACAACGGTAATCCCGAGCTCAACATTTCCCGGCGCGTCGCTATGCTGATGGGACTTGCGATCACCTGCGGCGACAAGGATTGCACCGCGCCGTCGCCAAGTGCAGTCACGATTGGCGGCATGAAAATCTCTCTTGCTCGGATAAAAGAGGCGCAGATTCCGCTCAAGCCCGTTGCGGCTGCCGCCGTGATGGCTCCCGGGATGAATGCTGAGATGAATATTCCGTCTAGTGTCTTGCACAACTACGATGTGCTCATTGATTTTCCAGGGCATGAGTTCACCATTGGTCAACCGGGCAGCGTGAAGTTCAAAGGCATCAAGGCGAAGGCAGCCGTGAATAGTGAGAATGGGCTCGTACAGGTTCCCGGCCTAATTGATGGCAAGAAATACAGTCTCGGGCTTGACGTGGGGTCGTCCATCAGCTTCTTGTCAGGAGAACTGTTTGAGAAACTCGCGGGTACTCATCCCGATTGGCCGCACATGACAGGCGCCATCGGCCCGGCGAATATGTGGGGATCGGAGGACGAGCCTAAGTGGAAACTGATGCGTGTGGATCGCGTGCAGTACGGTCCGGTCTATCTCACGGATGTGGTTGCAGTCGATTTTCCGAAAGACCGGATGGCGTTTTTTGAAAAGCGCGCCGGC
>JAUTWY010000384.1 GCA_030838305.1 Acidobacteriaceae bacterium | reverse complement strand
CAGGGAGTGATTCTCCGCGAATACATCGGGGACATCGAAGCCTTGAGTGACGGTCTAAGTATGTCTCTCCGGCAAGTGGGAGCATCCCCCGAGCTGCTTTCCCGACTGCAACATTACGAGCGCACCATTCCAGACGTCCACCTGCCATGGGGAGCACAAAATGTTGCCGAGAGCTACCGCCGGTTCCTCTCTTACGTGAGGCACAAGTTGCGCCGGCGTCGCGAGCCCGACCACAACGCTGCATATAACAGTACCGAGTTCGAGCGCGATCTGCTGCTGGTCCGCGATAGCCTGCTGGCAAACAAGGGACAGCGCCTGGCAAAGAGCAGCATCGATCCCTTGCTGCGCAAGGTGCGCACGTTTGGTTTTCATCTCCATGAGCTTGATATCCGCCAACACGCGCGAGTCCACGCCGAAGTTCTGGCCGAGCTTGAGCCAATGCTCACGGAAAACAAACCTTGCTTAGAGTTGGGCACCGGGGTTTCTCCGGCAACCCATGAACTGATCGGGACCTTCCATGCCATCGCCCGGTTAAAGCGCGCGCATCCGGCAAGAGCAATCAGCCGCTACATTATCAGCGGCGCCGAGAACGAGAACGATGTGCTGGCCGTGATTCGCCTGGCCCAATTGTGTGATGTGCAGGTCTCGGGATCATCGGGCGATCCCGGCCTCATGCCCGTCCCGTTGTTCGAGTCCATTCAGTCGTTGCGGTCTGCGGGCGACGTGATGCGCCGCCTATGGCGGCGTCCGGACTACCAACCATTGCTTGATTCCTGGCAGCGCTGGCAGGAAGTGATGCTCGGCTATTCCGATTCCAACAAAGACGGCGGCATGCTCACCAGCACCTGGGAACTGTACAAGGCTCATCGTGAGTTGCATCGCGCCGCCGGGGAATGCGGCGTAAAACTCCGTCTATTTCATGGCCGCGGAGGCACCGTAGGCCGCGGCGGCGGACCCACGCATTCCGCCATCCTGGCCCAGCCGCCAGGGTGTTTCTCCGGCCGCATCCGCATTACGGAGCAAGGCGAGGTATTGAATTGGAAGTATTCAGATCCCACGCTCGCCGAGTGGAATCTCGAACTGATGGTTGCCGCCAGTTTGGAGAAACTAGTGCGCCCTGCCCCTCGGGAAACCGATGAAGCACGCTGGGAAGAAGCGATGGAAGAAATCTCCAGCGAAGCTTTCCGAATCTATCGCCGGGACATCGCTGACAATCCAGAAATAATTGAATATTTCGAGCAGGCCACTCCAGTCAATGAACTAGATGCGGCGCGCATTGGCTCCCGTCCGGCGCGCCGAACTAAGGGACGCAACCTCGAGGATCTTCGAGCCATTCCCTGGGTTTTCGGCTGGATGCAGAGCCGTTACGCTGTGCCCGCGTGGTTTGGTGTCGGACACGCCATAGAGCATTTCGCTAAAAAAAGCTCCGCCCATCAAACACTCTTGCTGCAAATGATGCAGGAATTCGACTTGTTCTCCGACATGATGCGAAGCGTGGAACTGGGTATGGCTAAAGCCGATCTCGACATTGCACGAGTCTATTCCGGCTTGGTGAAGAACGCTGACCTGCGTAAGAGAGTATTCACGCTGTTGGAAGAGGAATTCAATCGCACACGGCGCCTGCTCTTGCGCGTCTCCGGACAGCAGGAACTGCTGGAACGCAATCCCGTGCTGGCGCGGTCAATCCGTTTGCGAAATCCTTACGTCGATCCTCTGAGCCTGATACAGGTAGAACTACTGCGCCGCAAGCAGGCTGGCGGAAACAGCGCCGACCTCGATTACCCCTTAGGCGCAACCATCAACGGCATCGCCGCCGGCTTGCACAATACCGGTTAGCGTGGCTTCGCTGCGCCTCCCTAAATGTACCTCCCGTCTTCGGTTCGGGCTCCCGACACCTACCGTTGCGCACCTGACACTGTTAACGCAGACCGAAATTCGCCAGCGCAACTGTGTTCGCCGACCAGGCGAAGCTTTGCGAAGTCGGCATGGAATTCTTGTAATCACCCGGAGGTGTTACTTTGACGGTATAAGTTTTCCCGATGGCCAATCCACCCGTCGCGGCGAAATAATAGAAACCGGCCACGTCAGTGGTGGCAGTGGCAATTATGGCTTTCGTCGAGTTCAGCAGACTGACCGTCGCTCCGGAAATGCCAACCAGAGTTGAGTTGAGAACCGAGCCCACGATGGCATCAGCTTTCAATTGGGACCCCAAAGTTCCCAGCAAGTATTGGGCATCACCGATCAGAGTCTGTACCGGGTAGTATTGGTGTCCCCCGGCCGTGCAGGTCGTGGAGATGTGCTTGCCGGCTTGCGCCTGGACCTCTTTGATAAAGGCCGACAAGATGTTGGCGGCCGCTTGAATCTGTCCATTGGCGATCGCATTTTTCACCGCCGCCATCTTTGACGCGAGCGAGTTTGCGATTCCCGCATTGTCAATGCAACCGAGCCCGAGAAATTCGTTCACCTCGGTGATCAGGCTGTCGGCTGTAACGATGATGGTGAAAGTCACCGAATTGGTGCCGGAGTTATTCAGATTGTCGACCGAGTCGACCGAGAACGTATGCGACCCGAGCGCCATGATGAGCAGCGGAATCATCTGACCGTTCCCGGTG
>JAUTWY010000373.1 GCA_030838305.1 Acidobacteriaceae bacterium | reverse complement strand
CACCCGATCAGCTTTACTACTCAGGCACCCAACTGCGCCGGCGCTTATGCTGAAGTCGATGCCTTTTTTGCGGCGAAGAAGAAATATGATCCTGACGGCCTATTCAGCAACCAGTTCTACGAAAAATACGGAGATACGTAAGTCTTGAACTCCTATCTCTCCATCACCTTCAACCCCGCGCTTACCACTAGCCTCGCTTCAGTCGCCCGCTGCACATCCTCCGCCGTCAGCCCCGGAGCCACTTCCTCCAGCACCAGCCCTCGCTCCGTCACTCGGATGTACGCCATCTCCGTCACAATCGTATCGACCACTCCCACGCCGGTAAGCGGCAGCGTGCACTTCTTCAAGATCTTCGGAGCCCCTTCCCGCGTCGTATGTTCCATCGCCACCACCACACGCCGCGCCCCGGCCACCAGATCCATCGCACCGCCCATCCCCTTGACCATTTTTCCCGGGATCATCCAATTCGCGAGGCTTCCCGACTCATCCACTTCCATCGCCCCCAGCACGCTCAAGTCAACGTGCGCGCCGCGAATCATGGCAAACGAATCCGCGCTCGAAAAATAAGACGTCCCTGCCATCTCGCTGACCGTCTCCTTGCCCGCGTTGATTAGATCGCAGTCTTCCTCACCCTCCGCCGGATAAGGCCCAATCCCCAGCATCCCATTCTCTGACTGAAGAACGACTTCAATCCCCGGCGGCACGTGATTCGCAATCAGCGTCGGCATCCCAATCCCCAGGTTCACATAGAACCCATCCTGCAACTCGCGGGCAATCCGATTCACAATCCGCTCCCGCTTCTCCACATCTTTTCCAGGTTTATTCATGGGGCAACTCGTCGTTAGTCGTTAAGCGGTGGTCGTTGACGTTATCCAGCGTTAGGCATTCATTCCAGGCAAACTCCGGTTGATTGTTCTCTGCGCAAAAACCCGCGAACCATCATACCGAAGTCCAAGCCTCACGAGGATTAACGTAAGGCTTGTGAGAGGGGACCTCCTCTCCGCGCGCACAATTTCAGTGCTCTTCGCGGTGGCGGAGGTAGTCGATGAACATTTGTTCGAGAGGCTTGTCGTAGGTCCTGAGGACGTGGCGAACCGTGTGGCCGCTGACGAAGTGACAGACTTCTTCAGCGAGGTTCTTGGCATGATCACCGGCGCGCTCGAGAGCCTGAGTCATAAAGATGATTTGCAGGCTCCCCTGACGGGCGATGTTCTCGGGGTTTTCGATGTGGCGGAGGAAGATGAGGTTGCGGAGGCGGTCAATCTCGGAGTCAGCCCGCAGAACGCTCACGGCTTTGCCGACATCGCGGGCGGAGAACGCGTCGCCCACATCGGTGAGCATCTTCTCGAGAATCGTGGCCATGTGGGTGAGGTCACGGGTGTCGTCCGAATCGATGCGGCCAGCGGCCGCGCTGGCGCTGTTGGCGAAGCTGAGAAGCAAATCGCCGATGCGCTCCAGGCTGATCATGAACTTCATACAGGCGAGAAGCTCGCGGGCTGAGTTGGGCTCAACCTCGGTGATAACAGAGGTGACGGCGCTGTCGATTTCCATGTCGATGGTATCGAGTTCGCGCTCGCGCTGACGCAAAGAGTTAAGCAACGAACTGGAGCTGGTGGCGATGCCTTCGGCGGCAGCTCCGGCCGCTTCTTTGGCCAGACGGCAAGCTTCCGTGGTCCGGCGAACGATATGCTGATGCGTTGGTTCGGCAGGAAGGACTTCTACTCGTGCGGTGCTCATTAGGGTCTCCCCGTAGCGCGGGATGGGAGTGCGCGGAGCTGTTGACGCTGATTTCTGCCGTTCATAACCCGATGGTCAACGGCTAAGGATAAGTTTTTTTGTCTCGTATGTGGGTTAAGGGGGCGTGAATTTTTTGGGATTTTTGTGTGAAGGCCAGATGCCATCTCTTCCGACCTGTTTCCGCGAGATTTGCCACCAAGCTGGATTCGAGCAGAGAGTCTAATAGCCGCGATGTTGCTGACGTCTGGCAGCTTTGCGTTGTGCTTTCTGGTATTTCTTCATGGCCTTTCGCTGCTTCCTGGCATTCTTCTTTACCGTCTTTTGTTGTTGCTTGGCCGCTTTGCGGGCCTCCCGGCCATTCTCTCCGATACTTCGGTTTTCCCGTTGGGCATTTGCCGGCATAGACAGCGCAACGCTGAAGGCGACGACTAGTATGAAAACTATGATTCGTTTCACGGCTTCATCCTTTCCCCGTAAGATTCCGGAAATTCACTCGTTAAGTTTCATTGCTTGGGGGAGCAAGTACAGTTCTATCACAAGGGTGCGCCGCGAGCCGCGCATCACTCCGGCCTGGAGTGGACAAAAGTAAATCGCTGTTTGAGCTTCAGAAAGGGCCTCTCGAAGTACCGGTAGGAAAGGGCGGCGCTGGCGATGCAGAGGACGAGAACCAGCGTCGTTCCGAATGCCGGCACAACTGATGCCGGTACATACAGTGCCACCAGTCTGCGGGGCATCCAACGCTCTCCTGCTTCGAAGACCAGATGGAACAGCAATGAGTGAAAAATGTAGAGTCCATAGGAAATGCGGCCCAGATACGAAAGCCAGCGGGGAACGTAGGACTCGGGGATTCCCAGCACAGCGAGCAGAAACAGCATCGAGCCGAGCAAAACCAGCAACCACCCGCCTATCGCACCCGCGACCGTGGTGTGCGCATCGTAACTCTTAACGCCCGGGCCCATCACGGCGTAAATCCAGCATCCCGCGGCGATCACAAATGCGATTGCACGTAGCAGCATCGGCCAGCGGGGCACGCTGCCCTGGAGTGCGATGGCTAGCAACGCGCCGGCGGCGAAGTATTGAAACTGAAACCAGCTGTTCACCCACTGCCCGCTTTCTCCCGAGTAGACAAGCCGGGCATAGTGAGCGCTGGTGAAATAGGAAACCATCAACAGAATAACGCTGACGACAGCAAGAATCCTGCGTCCGCCGATTCGCGCCAGTAGCGGTACTGCGATATAGAACTGTTCCTCGACGGCGATGCTCCACAGCGGGTCGATGGGCCCGGCAATCCACCCGTAGCGCATGATGTACCAGTTTGCGGCGAACAGCAGAAAGGCGAGCCACGAACGATAGGTCTTCGGCCCAACATTGGGCAGGAAATGTCCCAGTGCGACTAGCCCAAAGAAAGCGGCGAAGTAGAGCGGCCAGATGCGCAATATGCGGCGCACATAAAACGACTTGATGTGGACGCTGCCCGTCTGGTCGCGCTCACGCAGCAGCAGTTCGACGATCAGGAACGAACTCAGTAGAAAGAACACTGGGACGCCGAAGGCTCCCGCCATACCGATGGCATAAGCCCATGGCTGGGTGATGGGATCGACTGGCACGTAATCCATGCGATGGAACCAGAATACGACGAGAAAAGCGAAGAAGCGGAGAGCGTCAAGTTCTGGACGGTAAAAGCGCTTGGCGGCAGATAGATTGTTGGATTCGATTGTGCTGGTCATTTTTGAGCTGAACGTGTTCGAGTTCAGCGTGTCTCCGCGGGCCTTTTCGTCTGCGAAAAAAGAAGACTTGATCTTACATTGGGTCCTTCGCCGCCAGCGGACTATCCTCGGCACCGGGATTCGACCAGGTTTGGATAGCCGAGGCGGCTGTCGCTACAGGAGCAGCGTCGAGTCAGGCAGAGGGAAGGGTGAACAGGAAGGTTGAGCCGTGCGCGAGTTCACTTTCGGCGCGGATGGAGCCGCCGTGGGCCATGACGATGTGCTTGGCGATGGCCAGGCCAAGGCCGGTGCCTCCGGACTCACGGGAGCGGGCTTTGTCGACGCGATAGAAGCGCTCGAAGAGGCGGGCGAGATGCTCAGAGGGAATGCCTGCGCCGAAATCCTGGACGAAAAATTCTACGGCATGAGGAGCGGAACGAGCACCGAGAACGATTCGTCCGCCCGAGGCGCCGTATTTCAGAGCATTGTCTATCAGATTGGAAAAAACCTGGTGAATCGCTTCGCGATCGGCGAGAACGGGTGGAAGACTCTGAATCAAGAAATCACGCGCCGAAGAATCCCCGGGCTTCAGATCTTGTATCTGCAAGTCGATGCCGTGAGTGCGGGCAATTTCGCGAAAGCTCTCTTCGGCGTCGTGGAGAAGTTCTGCCGGAGGAACGGACTCAACGTCAAAACGAGTTTCGCCGGACTCGACACGGGCCAGAGTAAGCAGGTCTTCTGTCAGACGGGACATTCGGGAGGAGTTCTTGCGGATGATTTCCAGGAACTCGCGGGTGGACGCGACGTTGTCGAGAGTGCTATCGAGCAAGGTCTCCGTGTAACCCTGAATCGACGTGAGCGGGGTGCGCAGTTCGTGCGAAACATTGGCGATAAAGTCGCGGCGGGTTTTTTCGACACGCTCGGTTTCGGTGAGGTCGCGGAGCACGGCGACGGCGCCTCCATCGGGCAAAGGGGCAGCAGTGACGTCGAAAACGCGACCGTAAACAATGGACGTGGCGCGGGCGGTTTTCACAGCATGCGTATTGGCAGCTTGCTTTACGCTGGCAAGGAAGTCGGGGTCGCGGATGGTTTCGACCACCGGCTGCTGCAGGCGAGTGCCTTGCGGCACCAGGCGATTCATAGGTTGGTTAGCCCACTGCACCAGGCCGTCGGCGCTGACGGCAATGACCGCGTCCTGCATGCTGTTCAGCAGGGTCTCGAGCTGGTGCTGGCTGGAACGAACGGCTGCGAAACTCTGTTCGACCTGGCGGGCAGTCTTATCGATGGCACTGGCGACGCGGCCGATTTCGTCCTGCGAAGGTTCTTTGATGCGGGCGTGAAGATCACCTTCGGCGATGCGGGCTGCGACATCGACGATGCGTTCGAGGCGGCGGGCACTCCAGTGCGCGGCAGCGGCGGCGACGATGAGCGCGAACAGAAATGCCAATCCCGAGGCCAGCGCTAATCGGTGGCGTACCTGGGCGGCGACCGCTTCGACGTCGGAGAGCGGATAAGCCAGGCGAACAGCGCCACCGGAGACGGGAACGGCGATATAAAGAAAGGGGATACCAATGGTGGCGCTGCGCCGTTCGTTGACACCGATTTTCCCCGCCAGAGCAGCGACGAATTCTGGCCTCGTGGCATGGTTTTCCATGCGGACGGGATTGGCTTCGGAATCGGCCAGAACTTTGCCCGTAGGATCGATGATGGTGACGCGGGCGCCGGCGGATTGGCCTTCCTGCGCGGCAATGTCGGCGAGAGAGTGAGTGCGGTCGGTTTCTACGCGGTGACCGAGCAGTTGCGTCTTCTGAGTGAGATTGCGCTCAATTTCGGTGCGCAAGGAAGCTTGCCACGCGCCGCCGATCATAACGTCGAAGGTTACAGCGGCTGCAAGGATGACGACCAGGAAGGCCGCCATCAGCTTGAAGAAAATCCGGTTCCTCACTTCATATCCATTTTGGAGCTTCTCACTTGGGGGCCTCGAAGCGGTAGCCCGCCCCGCGCACGGTTTTAAGGTAGCGCGGATTTTCCGGATCGGGTTCGATTTTTTCACGGATGCGCCGGACGTAGACATCAACCGAGCGCGGGGTCACGTAGGAGGTGTCACGCCAAACGGAATCAAGCAGGTGATCGCGGGAAAAAACACGTCCGAGATGGCGCGCGAAATAATCGAGCAGGCGGAATTCCGTGGCCGTGGTGGGAACGGTTTGTCCTCGAACCGTGAGGATCATGGCCGCGGGGTCGATGGCGATTTCTCCGACGGTGAACGGACTGGCGGGAAGCGGGCGCTCAAAGCGACGCAGCACCGCCTTGACGCGGGCCACGAGTTCGCGCGGGCTAAAGGGTTTGGCGATGTAGTCATCGGCTCCAAGTTCAAGGCCGAGAACGCGATCGGATTCGCTGTTTTTTGCAGTCAGAAAAATTACCGGAACCGGAGCCAGGCCGGGGGTTTGGCGGATGGTGCGGCACAGCTCAAGGCCGTCCTTGCCGGGGACCATGATGTCGAGTACGAAGAGCGCGGGACGCTGCCGTTCCGCGTCTGCGACCACGTTCGACCCGGCGGAGTAGACGCGTACCGCAAAACCGTCGTTCTCCAAGTGGTGGCGAACCAGGCGGGAAATATCAGGATCGTCCTCGACCACGAAGATGATAGGTTTCACGAGTTCATTGTAGCTGGAAGGAGTGCCGAGTACCCAGTACCGAGTGGCGAGTAGCGCGCGTGGGGCGTGATTTTTATCGGATTGTAACAATGAGGTTCGTGGAGCGGTCGAGATGAAAGCGGTTTCTGGGAGGAATGACTGTGGTGGCGCTGTATTCGGGGACGATGGCGGGACCACGGTAGGTTCTACCGGGGGTCAGGCTGTCGCGCGAGTGAATTGAAGTGGAAAGTTTCTTTCGATCGAATAGGACTGTGGCTTTGGGCGTGGCGAGCGAGCCGGGCTTTGCCCGGCCTGGACGGACAAGAGTGCCCGTCCCCCCCTGGATTGTCACGGATTTACGAGATATTCCTAGCTTTGAGGATTTGACTGTTGCGCGGAGGCGCAGGGTTACTAACTCGACGCCGCGGGTTGGATGGGTGTAACCGTAGCGGCGTTTGTGCTCTCGCTCGAAATCTTTTAGCAAATTCCCGGTAAAAGGCAGATTGAGTTCGTATCCTTGGCCGCGATAGCGGATATCGAGGCTGCGGTGATAATGCACTCTTCCCAACCAGCCTTCCTGGCGAAAATCTCCCGCTGCCTGTTTTTCCAATGCGGAAAACTCCTGTGATAAGCGCGTGTGCGGCATTT
This sequence comes from Acidobacteriaceae bacterium, assembly GCA_030838305.1. GTDB lineage: Bacteria > Acidobacteriota > Terriglobia > Terriglobales > Acidobacteriaceae > Sulfotelmatobacter. The sequence continues at coordinate 2,788 of JAUTWY010000373.1, read as the reverse complement.
TGCCTGCGACGCCCAATAGGACAGTGCGGGAGTAATCCTTCACAACATCGCTGAATAGAATGCCGAGAGCGGAAAGAGCGCCTGGGAAGGCGGGCACGATCACGTGCGGAATGCTGAGGGATTCGGCCAGGGCACAGGCGTGAAGGCCTCCGGCGCCGCCGAAGGCTACCAAGGCAAAGTCGCGGGGGTCGCGACCGCGTTCAATGGAGACTACGCGGATGGCCTTCTCCATGGTTGCGTTGACCACGCGGATCACTCCGGCGGCGAAGCGTTCTAAAGGAAGCGGGCTTCCCTGTTGCTTCAGCCATTCGCGGGTGATGCGGCGGGTGCGGTCGAGGTCCAGCGTAAAGTCGCCGCCGAGAAATTTCGCGGGCTGCAGGCGGCCTAGTAAGAGGTTGGCATCGGTGACGGTGGGTTGGGTGCCGCGTCCGTAGCAGATGGGGCCGGGATCGGCGCCGGCGGATTCTGGGCCCACACGGAGGACGCCACCGGCATCGAAGCGGGCGAGTGAGCCTCCGCCTGCGCCCACAGTGTGGATATCAAGCATGGGAACGCTTACTGGAAATCCCGCGACTTGGGCGTCGTTAGCGGTGGTCGGGCTCCCCTCTACTAGAGAGACATCGGTGGAAGTGCCTCCCATGTCGAAGGCGATGATGCGTTTGAAGCCGCTGCTGCTGGCGCTGGCTGCGGCGCCGATTACGCCTCCCGCGGGGCCTGAAAGAACGGTGCGCACGGGTTCGCGGGCGGCGGATGCCAGGGCGGTGATGCCGCCGCTGGATTGCATGACGAAGATTCGGGGGGCGCGCTGCGATACCGCGGGGGCTAAAGCCCTTTTCGATCTTGGATTGGTTTTCGCAGCCCTGAAGCGCTGCGCCACCCAAAAGCGAGCGGGCGAGTCGCCCGCAGCCACACGATTTGTGTTTTGCGGCGTGGCTTTGATCGAGAGCGAGAGGCCAACCGCACGGGATTCCAAGTTCGCCAGGTAGCGCTGCATGACTGGCTGAAGGTAGGCGTTGATAACTACCGTTGAGGTGCGCTCGTATTCGCGGAATTCGGGGAGAATCTGGTGAGAGATGGAGAGCGGGACGCCGAGGGGCTTGAGAACTTCCGCGATTGATAATTCGTTTTTCGGATTTGCGAATGAGAACAGTAGCGAGAGGGCCATGGACTCGGGTTGCTTGGCTGTTATCCGGAAGGCGAGCGAATTTAGGTCTGCCGGCGAGGGCGAAGTCAGGATTTCTCCATCGCTGGTGGTGCGTTCTTCGATGCCGAAGCGTAAGTCGGCGGGGACAAGCGGTTCGACGCGGTCGAAAAAGAAATCGTAGAGCTTAGAACGGGCTTGGCGTCCGATCTCGACGGCATCTTCAAAACCGGCGGTCGTGACCAGGGCGACGCGCGCGCCTTTGCGCTCGAGCAGTGTGTTGGTGCCAACGGTGGTGCCGTGGAGAATGATGAGTTCGCCTGCGTAATTTATTTTTTGGAGAGCTTCGAGGATGGCCTGGGAGGGATCGGCGGGAGTGGAGAAGACTTTCAACATGCGGAGGCGATTGCTGGAATCGATCCAGACACAGTCCGTGAAGGTTCCGCCGGTGTCGATGGCGATACGAAGCGGAGCGGAGCGGTGGGGCATGGAGTTGCGTCCTACCTCAGGGGCTGAAGCCCCGATCCCGGGAGTAACATTCCTCGCAGCACTGGAAGCGCTGCGCCACCCAAAATCAAGGCGTTCCGCAGCCTGTTAGGGTAACATTTGCGGCTATGAGATACGCATTTCTTGTCGAGACTTATGCCACCGAGCGGGTGAAGGTGGTCAGCGTGTGGAGTGAGTTCCGGGACGAGGATCTTCCGGTGCGTTTGCGAGAGGACGATCCGCGAGGGCGCAGCGTGCAGGAGCAGATGGTGCATCAGTGCGTCAGCGAAGACTTATGGTTTCGCAACATGCTGGGGATTGATGTGGGCGCGCCTCCGCTGCCGAAGCAGGAAGTGCGGTTGGAGTTCATGAAGCGCTATGCGGAGGACAGCGGGAAGCGGCTGGCGGCGCTGCAACAAAAGGGCGAGGAGTGGTGGGAGGGGAATACAAAGTTTTTCGATGTGCAGCGGTCGCGGCCCTGGGTGATGACGCGGCGGATGACGCATACCTCTCATCATCGCGGACAGTTGATGGCGATGCTGCGGATGCTGGGGCGGGATGTGCACAGCAATTACGGGCCGACCGCGGATACTGGCGGGCTGATGCAGAATCATGCGCCGACGATTTATGCGTATGAGAGTTTGGAGGAGTTGTTCGCGGGGGAGGGGGCTGGTGGGAAGAAGACAGATCTCCCGGGGGCTGGAGAAAAGGCGGTGACGGAGCGGCCGGCGTAGAGAGCTCTTCTGCTTACTTCCATTGTTTCCTCGGGACAGCCGCCGACCGAGCTCTTAGTGGTGTTGCACCAGTGAGCGTCCATATCGGTGACGAACTGCTTGGCGATCAGCTTGATCGCTTCTCGTTTCGTAATCACGATCTTGTGGTACCACGCATCGGGGACCGGCCAGCTGTTTGGAAGTCCCATGCTCTTGATGACGATGGATACGGCGGAAGTGCTTCCATCTTGTCACAGCTTTCTTGATTGGTTACGGCTATCCCTTCGTAGTGAAGGCCAGCGTCAATAATGTTTTCTGTTCGACTTCATGGGCTTTGGCGCTGCCAGTGGCGGGGCTTGCGCTGGAACTGCGTTTCACGGAGAGGACATGGCGACTGCCGGCGATGCGCTGCAAGCGCGGCAGCATATTGAAGAGCGCTCCCATGTTG
>JAUTWY010000349.1 GCA_030838305.1 Acidobacteriaceae bacterium | reverse complement strand
CTCATTCAGGTTGTCGATCGACTTGCCGTCGTCTTTCACGACGATGTGATGGGTTTCCTGGAAGGTGTTGGGGTCGCGAAAGGTCAGAGTGGCGCTGCCGTCGCTGGTGATCAGCTCAGAGGCGGTGTGAGTCATGCCCCATCCTTCGCTTTTGTAGTTGAATTGTGTAACTAGCTGCAGCGTAGCGCGGTCATAGACGAAACAGATTTCTGACTTCCAGGTCCACTCGAGAATGTAGGAGCCCCAGTCAACAATGCCTTCGCCAAAATATTCCGGAGGAAGGATGTGCTGCACGATGGGCTTGCCGGTTTTTGGATCGAGAGCCATGACGGCGGATTGGCCGTTTCTGCCGGTGCCCTCGTAAAACTTTCCGTCGAGATAGAAGAAGCCCTCGGTGTAACTCTCGGTGGAATGCGGGTAGCTTGCCACCACTGTGTAGCCATCGACAGGAGCGGTGGCAGCGGATGAGAGGCGTGACAGGAAAAGCAGGAGTGCTATGCCCCAGACCAACCGGCGAGAGGTCGAAGAAAAGACGCGTATCATTTTGCGAACCATAATAAGCGGAAAACGCGCGGCTTGCCGTGAATCCGTAAAAGCTAATCTAAAAGCATTACAACAGAATGGCGCGCTGCTGCGTCAAATGGATAGGCAAGCAAACTGCAAGCGGCAAATTGAGCAGGGGTGGGCACCCGTCCTTCCGGACAGTGTTGATTCCAGCGCACAAGTTGAGCGCAGCAACCAGGCCAGATTTGCGGTGTTATACTTTACATGTCAACGGTCACGTGCGCCTCAACGGTGCACCCGTGTGACACCATAGGAGCTTCAAGATGGGTGAGCAGGTAAAAGAGATTTATAACTGGGCGCGTCGCAGGAAGATTATGGCGGCCTTTTTTGTGGCTTTGACCTTGTTGGTGGGAATCATGATCGGGTCGGTCGTTTCCGGTCGCGTATCGGCGGTCAAGAACACGGCATTCGCGGGAACCAACGCGACGCCGCTGGCGGTGCCAGATCCGATTCCGTCGTCGAATTCTTTCTCTGGGATTGTGAATCGGGTGGAACCGGCGGTGGTGAACATCGCCACGACTCAGGTGCTGGAGCATCGTACTCCTTCGGCGCGGCGCAAGCGCTCGCAGCCGGATGATCAGGATGATCCTATGCAGGACTTCTTCGACAAGTTTTTCGACGGGCAGAAGGAAGGGCCGGCGCAGGCCGAGCGCAGCCTCGGTTCCGGCGTAATCGTGGACAAGCGCGGCTACATCCTGACGAACAATCACGTGGTGGATCAGGCGACCAAGGTCCAAGTGCAGCTTAATGGTGAAACCGCGCGGTACACCGCGAAAGTGATCGGCGTGGACGAGGACACCGATCTTGCGGTTTTGAAGATTGATGCGGGCCGCGATCTACCCACTGCGCGACTTGGGAATTCAGATGGAGTGCAAGTCGGCGACTGGGTCCTGGCTATCGGGAGCCCGTTTGGCTTGCAAGCTACAGTGACTGCCGGAATCATCAGCGCTAAGGATCGTGGCGGTATTGGTCATCAATTTCAGCGATTCCTGCAGACTGACGCAGCGATTAATCCGGGCAACTCCGGGGGACCGCTGGTAAGCCTGGGCGGCGACGTGATCGGCATTAACACCGCGATTATTACCGGCAGCCGCGGCTACGAAGGCGTGGGATTCGCGCTGCCTTCGACGACTGCGATCAACGTTTATAACCAGATCATCGCGCAGGGCCGCGTGACCCGCGGATCCATCGGTGTGAGCTTCCAGGAAGATTTAGGCACTAACGCAATCACCCTGAAAGCCCTGGGCGCTCCCTACGGAGTGGTTATCGAAGGCGTTGAGCCTGGCAGTCCAGCGGAAAAGGCTGGATTGAAGGGTGGCGACGTAATCACCAGCGTGAACGGCACTCCGGTTAAATCCGGCAATGACCTCGTGAATCCCATTTCGCTGGCTCCCATTGGCAGCAAGGTGAAACTAAACTACGTTCGCGACCGCTCGCAGAAAGAAACTACCGCAACCGTCGAAGACCGCACGCGAGTGTTCCCGAATACAGCCGGGCGCATGGGTGATCAGCCTAACGGAGAGGCTGCGCCAACTGAATTCGGATTGCACGTTCAGGAGTTGACGCCTGATCGCGCGCACCGCGTCGGGATGGACTCGCAGAAGGGCGTGCTGGTCACGGAAGTTGAACCAGCCAGCTTCGCCGAAGACATCGGATTCGCGCAACGGGACGTTATTGCCGAAGTGAATAGACAGGCGATAAGTTCCGTGGAAGACTACCGCAACGCGATTGGCAAACTGAAGGCCGGCGACAGCGTGGTGTTCAAAGTGCTGCGTCATCAGGATACCGACCGAGTGTTGACGGTGTTTCTGCCAGGTGTTGTGCCTGCGGAAGACAAACGATAAGGCGCTCGAAATAATTCGAGCTTAAACAAAATAATATGAACCGATTCAAACGGCCGACGCACCTGATCCTGCTGTCCCTGCTAGTGGTGGGATTGGGTGTGTCGCCGTGTTTGTCGTCGGCCCAGACGACCGCCAAGAAAAAGGCCAAGAGCAGCAGTAGTTCGCACAAGGGTAAATCCGCAAAATCTTCACGCCATCAGGTAGGGCAGAAAGCTCCCACGCCGCAACGCGTTTCTGAAATTCAACAAGCGTTGGCGAAGAATGGCGCCTATGCGGGAGCGCCGAACGGGAAGTGGGATGCTTCGACCGTTGAGGCCATGAAGAAATTTCAGGGCGCGCACGGCTTGACTCCTTCAGGAAAGCTCGACGCCAAGACCTTGCAACAGCTCGGGCTGGGCTCGCAGACCGCAGGCATCGCGCCTCCCACGCCTGCAGTTAGAATTTCCTCTACAGAAGTTCCCCAGGGCGGGTCACAGCGCGACACCATCAGCAGCAACTACAAGGCCGGCAGCAAACAATAATTCGCACTGCGATTTTTCCAGAGCAATGTGGTTCATGCTCGGTGGTGTGTCAGCGAACACCAAATCGACTATCATTGTAGGTATCGCTCCGCACAGAATTTGCACTTGAAGTGCGCGTTCATGGAGGAAGTATGGCAACGGCGGCGTCACCTCGCGTTTTCAAAAATTTTATCAACGGTGAATGGGTTGAATCGCGTAGTGGCAAAGCATACGAAAATCGCAATCCGGCCAATACCGATGAGCTCGTAGGGATCTTCGTCGCTTCCGGCTCCGAAGATGTGAATGCTGCCGTGGATGCGGCTACAGAGGCATACAAGAGTTGGCGGCTGGTGCCTGCTCCCAAACGCGCGGAGATTTTGTACCGCGCGGCTGAATTGCTGCTGCAACATAAAGAAGAATTTTCGAGTGACATGACCCGGGAGATGGGCAAGGTCCTGGCTGAAACGCGCGGAGACGTGCAGGAAGCCATCGACATGACTTACTACATGGCCGGCGAGGGACGGCGCTTGTTTGGGCAGACCACTCCTTCGGAGCTGCCGAACAAATTCGCGATGAGTGCGCGGCAGTCTATCGGAGTGTGCGGCATGATTACGCCGTGGAATTTTCCCATGGCTATTCCGTCGTGGAAGATGATGCCCGCACTGGTCAGCGGAAATACCGTGGTGTTGAAACCAGCGGAGGATACCCCGCTGTCGTCCTATCACCTGGTGCAAATTTTGATGGAGGCGGGTTTGCCGAATGGTGTCGTCAACCTGGTGAGCGGTGACGGCCCGAACGCGGGAGCGCCGCTGGCCGGGCACAAGGATGTGCCCGTGGTCAGCTTTACCGGCTCTACTGCGGTTGGACGAATTATCGCGGAAATGTGCGCGCCGGATTTTAAGCACTGCAGCCTGGAGATGGGCGGGAAGAACATCATCATCGTGATGGATGATGCGAATCTCGAGCTGGCGGTGGATGGGGCGATCTGGGGAGGCTTCGGTACTACCGGGCAACGTTGCACCGCGGCCAGCCGCGTGGCGGTGCACAAGAGCGTTTATGGTGAATTCGTGTCGCGCTTCGTGGCCCGCGCAAAAAAGCTGCGCGTTGGAGATGGGCTGGATGCGACGACCGATATGGGGCCGTGTATTAATGAGCAGCAATTGAAGACGGTGATGAGTTACGTGGAGATCGGGAAGGCCGAGGGAGCAAAGCTATTAACCGGCGGGAATCGGCTCACTAGCGGAGCCTACGCCAAAGGCTGGTTCCACGAACCCACGGTGTTCGGCGATGTCGCGGCAAATATGCGCATCGCACAGGAAGAAATCTTTGGCCCGGTG
>JAUTWY010000342.1 GCA_030838305.1 Acidobacteriaceae bacterium | reverse complement strand
TTTCCAGCGTGGCTTTACGGAGGGATAATCGAATGGAATCAAACGACAACTCGTGCCAGCCAAGCGTTGACGTAGAACAGGTACAACAGAAAACAACTACCTGGCCATGGTGCGGTCGGTTCTCTGTTTTGGTCTTCTTCTTCGTCTCCTCCTTCTTGCTTCGTTGCTGCTTCTTCTAGTCCTACTACTACTATTCTTTCATCATCATTATCAGCGTCACTTTCCTCCCGCTTGTCGTCGCCTTTGTCGTTTCCTTCGTGATACCGCCGTCGTCGCCGCGGACGTCGTCGCCGCGGACGCCACCGGTGCCGCCGCCGCTGCGGGTGCTCCCGGTGTCGGTGCTGCGGTCATCGCTGCCGCCGCCTCCCTCCTCTGGAGGTCCTTCCAGAGATTCAACCGACGCGGAAGACTTGGTCCCTATTTAGGTCCAGATGAGAAACGTTGGCTTCATCTTGAGTCCAGATAGCGCCGAGCACCCACTGAAGGGTATGACAAGACGTAGAACCGGATGTTGACGCTAGTGTTTTTTCCCTCAAATCGCAAAGGCGATCCTCAGCCGTGATCCGTTAGCACTGCTTACCACTGTCTTCCATCGCTTTTACGGTGCACGCCGTGCTCTCTATGTTATTGAAACTACGTTATTAGCTGAATTCGAATCCCACTCTCTCGGCCATTTTTAATCAGTTACGCGCTGGGCTGACTTAGAGATTCGACAATGCCGCTGCCCGCCTCGCGTTTCTTTTTCCCAGCCAGTAGAGCAGTACTCCGACAATCAGTACCAGCCCGGTTAATCCGACGATCTTGATCACGGCCAGAACTTTGTTGGGTTCGTCGTTGGCCGGAATCAGAGACAACGCGATTGTCAGTAAAGTTGTGCAGAATCCTACAGTAGCCAAGATCAAGGCGACTGGCTTGCCTCCCGGTACGCGAATCACATCCGGTCCGGCCGGCTCCCTTTGCAGTTTGAACATGGAGGCGAACAGATAGAGGAAAGGAATGAAGTAGGTGATCACGCTCATGCTGACCAGCACGTCGTAGGCACCCTTGACGCTGGTACCCGCCTGTCCCAGGAAAGTAAAGACCACGCCGAACGCAGCTTGCGTCAAGAGGGCAAACCAGGGCGTTCTCCAGCGGGGGTGGAGCGCACCAAAAATCGAGGGGAGAAATCGATCGAGGCCTGCCACGAACGGCAGGCGCGCTACCGCGGCAAGAAAGGCGCCCGCGGCTCCCAGGTTACTCAGGGCGATCAGAATGGCAGCGACGGGAATAATGCCGTCGAATCCAATTCGCCCAGCAGTTTTCACGATAGCCTGCATCAGGCCCTGCAAGTTGCCGACTTCCGCCTGAGGCAAGGCGAGCAGCACCGCTACCGTTCCAATGACGTAACAGAACACGACGGTTGCGCCCGCGGTTAAGAGTGCAAGAGGAATCGATCGCCGCGGATGCTTGATTTCGTCGCCCATGAAGGATGCGGTTTCGCAGCCGGCGAATGCAAAGATGAGGACGGACCAGAAGAGGACGTCCTTGAGCTTGAAACTGGGAAGGAGAGCGCTGGGAGCGAAAGAGTTGGCGGGACCGAAGCGGTGCCAGGCAATCAGGCCAAAGGTAATGATGATGACCACTGGTATCCACATGGCGAGCGCGCCTAAGTTGTGGAGCCAGGTGCCTACGTCCAAGCCAATGATGTTCAGGATTGTCACCAACGCCAGCGCCAGCACGGAAAAAATGATGTAGTATCTCGCGTCGGTTGAGAGATGCATCGCGCTGCGGGGAAAAATGAACAGCGCGTTTCCGGCGGCAAAATAGAGAACCGCTGGGAAGTAAGGGAGATTGCATGTCCAATATGTCCAAGCGGACATGAATCCGGCGAAATCGCCAAAGGCGCGCTTGCTCCAAACGTACAAACCGCCTTCGTTGGGATAGCGCGACGAGAGCTCAATCACGGAGAGGGCGAGAGGCGTGTAGAAGATGAGCCAGGCGCCGATCCAAACTGCAATTGCGCTCGGGCCGGCTGCGGCGGCGGTCGCAATCCAGCGCAGGCTGATGCCGGTAACGACGTAGAAAAACACCAGGTCGCGGAAGCCGAGTATGCGACGGGGCCGTTTGGGATCGGCGCCATCGGCTGACGAAATGCCCGGCTTGACAGTGCTGAGATTTTCAGGCGGATCGCATGATGGTTTGTCCACTCGATTAATCCCTGGCTCCCCGGTTACTTCTTCGCTGCGCCGGCGGTGTTGTCATGATCGTAATATTCATACGCCGACATTGGCTTCTCGCCCCCCTTCATCCACAAACGTGAATCTTCTGACAGCTTGCCCAGCGCCCGCGCCATCTCCCGTATGTGAATTGCAACGGCACCGCAGCAAGCGCCAATGTAGTTGACTCCGATCTCACGCGCTTGCAGCGCGTAATCGGCCATTTCTTTGCGCGTGAGTTGTAAGGGATCGAGCGCGTAAGGAAATTCCGGCAAGCTGGTGAAGTCCGGTTTCTCTTTTGGCGTGTGATAGGCGGTAGGCTGGCATCCGAGATAGCCCGACACCGCCCGGCGCATTTGCTCCATGGCAGGCAGCATGTGCTCTGGCGGCCGCAAGCAATTCATGCCGACGACATCAGCCCCTGCGTCGAACAACGCTTTCGCCGCTTCGGCTGCAGTCTTTCCCTCAGCGGTTTCGTCTTTGTTCTCGAAGCAGATGGTGACCATGGCTGGCAAGCCAGTCTTTTTGGCTCGCTCGACAGCGATGAGAGCTTCGCCCAGCCAGGAAAAAGTTTCCCCGATGACGAAATCAATACCTTCATCCACTTGCACGGCGAGCTGCTCATCGAACGTTCTGCGGACCCGATCGGCTGCGGACGGACTCTCGGGTTCGTACATCCATGTGAGACTCAAATTGCCCGCCACCAGACATTTGTCGCCCGCGACTTCGCGTGCGATGCGGACGGCGGCGCGATTCAGATCATCGAGGCGGTTTTCGAGCCCTACGGTTGCCAGTTTGTCGCGACTGGCATAGAACGTGAGCGCCTGCAGGACGTCGGCTCCCGCTTCGCGGAATTCAATGTGCAGTTCGCGCAGGGCGTCAGGATGGAGGAGCGCCACCTCGGGAGTGAACGGACCCGCCCGCACCCATCCGCGCTTCTCGAGTTCCAGCAAATAGCCGCCATCACCGAGAACCGGCCCTTCTTTCAGTCGTTCCAGAAGACCTTTCTTTTTCATGCGTGCTCCCTTCTTCGTGGCTTTCCTGCCGACATCTAGACGACTCTTGCTACGCGGCTTGGAGGGGAGTGACCGTTGCTTACGCGTCAGACCCCAGGAAGCGCCGTTTCTTCACGTCTCGTAAGACCTGATGGGCAGCATTGTGACCTGGCGCGCCGGTTACGCCGCCGCCGGGATGCGCTCCCGCTCCGCACAGATAGAGTCCCGCGATTGGCGTCCGGTACTGCGACCACCCAGGAACGGGACGCATGAAGAATAACTGCTCAAGCGACAGGTCGCCGTGGAAAATATTCCCTTCCGTCAGGCCGTAGGTTCGTTCCAGATCGAGAGGCGTTAGAACTTGTCGCGCCAGAATTGCATTCGGGACATTCGGGGCATACTCGGCAATTTTCTTTACCACGCGATCGCCCAGCAGTTCCCGCTTTTCATCCCAAGTCCCCTCCCGCAAGCGATAGGGTACGTATTGCACGAAGCATGTCAAGATGTGCTTGCCCTTCGGTGCAAGGGAATCGTCCGCATTGGAAGAGACCACGCAATCCACCCAAAGGTCTTCCGGGATTTCGCCGGATCTGGAAAGGGCATAGCAGCGCTCTGCGAAATCCAGCGAGGAAACTAACGTATAGAAGGTACGCTCTAAAGGAGTCGCGTTCGGCGACGTTCCGGTGAAGCGCGGCTCATCCGCCAGGACCATATTTACCTTCGCGCAGGGGCCGTCCATCTTAATTCCACTCACTGCACGGACAAAATCTTCTGGAAGATCGCCGGCCGGGATCATTTTCAAGAACGTACGCTTGGGGTCGGCATTGGAAAGCACGAGCGCGGAACGAATCTCCATCCCATCTTCAAGAACGACACCGCGCACGCTGCCGTTCCGCACATCAATCTGCGTTACCGGCGCGGAAGTCCGAATCTCGGCTCCGAATTCTTGTGCTGCAGCCGACAGCGCCTGAGTAATGGCGCCCATTCCACCCATTGCATGACCGAAGAAGCCTTGCAGTTCGTGCTCCCCACCACTCAACAAATGAAACAGCAGGCCGATCGCACTACCCTGTTGAAACGGCCCACCATGTTTGCCGTATACGTTATTCGCCAGAAAGAGGGTCTTGATTTTATCGGATTCATAGTGGCGATCCAGGAAGTCGCCCAGGCTCCCGGTCAAGAAGGAGATAAGCTGAGCAATTTCAGAGTTGGAGATCGAGCGGAATCGCCTGGCAACGCGGAACAGATCCGACCAACCGTGCAGGCTTTGTGTGTCGATTTCCGGCGGTGGTTCCAGAAAGAAAGGCTGCAAGTAACGAGCCAACTTCTTCAGTTGATCGTCCATGCGCACAAAGGTCTCGGCATCCTTGAAAGATATCTTCCGAAATTCGGCGACAGCACGATCGCGCTCGACCCACCACGGCACCACTTGTCCATCGGCAAAAGGGACCTGGATCGCGGGATCACATGGCACCATGCGAAGGCCGTGTGCCCGCAGTTTGAGATCGACGATCACCTCAGGCCGCAGCATGCTCGCGATATACGAGGTGGTGGACACGCGGCAGCCGGGAGCAATTTCCTCGGTCACGCAGCAACCGCCTACCATATGCCGGCGTTCGAGAACGAGCGTCGACAGTCCGGCACGCGCCAGATAAGCGGCCGCGGTGAGTCCGTTGTGGCCGCCGCCAACCACGATCGCGTCGTAACGCTGTTTGGAATCGAGAGCCAAACGATCAGTGTCCGCACGCACGTGCCGCGCGGACAGACTACACTACCGCGGATGTTGCAACAAATGAATGGAAATCAAGGCAAGTCGCAGCCCGTGTATGTGCTCGATCGTTTTGTTGAAAAGCTGCGATTCAATCCCCAGATAGGCGCCAATTCTCTTTTCGTTTACGGTCTTATCTCGATTGGGTTCCGTCAGATACGGCGTTCCAGATTTCGTCGATTTCCTGGTTCGTTACAGCGATACAGCCGTCAGTCCAATCTCTTAACCGATGGGCGGCTCCGACCGCGCCGTAACCATTCGGCAGTCCATGGACAAAAACATCGCCACCGGGCGGAACGCCTTTCTGGCGGGCCAGAGCCCGATCAACCTCGCTGGGATATGACATGTGGATCGATTTGTAGAACTGGCTATGAGCATTGCGAAAATTTAGAACGTACTTACCTTCTGGAGTCTTGTGATCTCCTTGTCTGCTCTTGGGCCCGACTGGATCCCCTCCGAGAGCGACCTTATAGGTCTTGATCACCCTGCCTTGGCTCAGAAGTTCAAGGGTGCGCTGTTTCTTCAGCACCAGGACGCGATCAGCATGCAAGACAGTATGAGGCGTAGATTCTGCTATCCCGGAAGGAGAGAGAAGTCCGGCCAACAATGCGATAACTGTCGTTGCGCGCATGCGCGATTATAGCTGTCGTAGCGCGATAGACTTCATGGTCAAGATAACGAACACCGTCTTGCGGAAGTGAGGCCCATGTGAAGGATCTGAGCCGGAATTGCGGCTTCGGCTCAAGCCCTTGCCGACCGCAGGTTTGTAAGCCGAACCTTGTCTAACGCCTGACTTAGGTCCGCAATTAGATCTTCGACATCTTCGACGCCCACGGAGTAACGAATCAGCGCCTCCGGGATGCCGGCCGCCGCGCGTTCGCCTTTCGAGGACTCGACGTGGCTCGTCGTGGCAGGCGGACCTGCAACCGTCTCGACGGCGCCGAGGTTCGCGGCCAGATGTGCGTGACGCAAACGCGGGAGAAATGACTTCACTGAATCAAAGCCGCCTTTGATGGCAAAGCTGAGGACGCCTCCGAAACCGCGCATCTGCCGACGGGCGATCGCGTAATGTTCATGGGACTTCAAGCCCGGATAGAAGACGCGAACCACCGCACGGTGGGATTCCAGAAATCGCGCAATTTTAAGGGCACTCTCGTTCTGGCGTTGAATCCGCAACTGAAGAGTCTTCATGCCTCGAAGCAGCAGGTAGGCGGCCATGGGATCGAGGCACGCGCCGGTAATTTCACGGAAATGATAAATCCTGTCGACCAGATCAGCGGCGCCGCACACAACACCGCCAAGCGCATCGGCGTGTCCGCCAAGAAATTTTGTCGCGCTGTGAATCACGAGATCGGCGCCGAGACTCAAGGGCTGCTGATTGATCGGCGTAGCGAATGTATTGTCCACCACCACTAGGGCGCCATGACGATGCGCTACAGAAGCCAATCGGCCGAGATCCACAACTTTAATGGTTGGATTCGTGGGGCTTTCCAAATAGACAACCTTGCACCCTTGTCCGATTACCCCTTCGATTGCTTGGTGGTTGGTCGTATCGCAGAGCGCCGCTTCAATCCCGAACCGAGGAAGGATTTCGATAAACAGTTTGTTCGTCCCGCCATAAGTATCCTTAACCGAAACGACGCGATCGCCCGGAGACAAGAGGGCAAAGAGGGTGTTGCTGATCGCTGCCATGCCGCTCGAGAAACTGGTGGCGGCTTCGGCCATCTCTAAATTCCTTACCTTTTCTTCGAAGGCAGCTACAGTAGGATTTGTGTTTCGACTATAGATGTGGCCCGGCGCTTTCCCTTGCGCGACATCGAGCCACTGATTGACGTCGTCATAACCGAACGCAACGCTGAGAACCACGGGAATTTGTGTGGCGCCCTCCCAACGCTTGCCCTTCTCTCCCGCCCAAACCGAACGGGTTCCGAGTCCGCCATGATCTTTCTTCCCGCTGCGCCGCCTCAATGAGGAGTGCCTCCTTATTTCCTGTCAGGGTTGTTGGTCAGTCTAGCAGGCTATGAAGACGTAAAGATCTTTGACGTAAAGATCTTTGCTGAGGCAACTGGCAGGAATGCTAGGCTGGTGGGATGAGCGGTCGGGTTACAACTCTTGTCCCAGTCATTCTTCTGATATCTTCATATTCCAGCGTTGCCCCTCCAGCCTTCGCAGCGAACTGGACCGTGCGCGCACAGCCTACGAGGCTGGTGAATGGCGCTCCGGTGTTATTTCGGGTTAAGCCCCCGGCGCGCCTTGACTCGCTAAACGGAACCTGGCTCGGACACGAAGTTCCCTTCAGCTTCGATGCGACCAGCAAGACGTGGTATGGGCTGGCGGGCGTGAGCCTGGAGACGTCGCCCGGAATCTATTCCCTGGAACTGAACGGTGAAACAGTTGGCGGCAAAGTGCCGAGCCAGAAGATCTCGTTCGCGCGCAGGTTCACCGTCGCTGCCGGCAAGTATCCTAAGATTTCGGTGAAGCTCAGCGTGGGGGGAAAATTCACCGAGCCCAGTCCGGAGCAGCAGAAAGAAATTCAGGAAGCGCAACAGGTAAAGAAAGATTATCTCAGTCGTGTCACGCCAGAGCGCGAATGGTCGGGACCATTTACCACGCCTGCCGAGGCTGCGATCTCCGATGTCTTCGGTTCCCGGCGCGTCTTCAATGGCAAGACCTCGAGTCCACACCTCGGTTTGGATTTTCGCGTTCCCAGTGGAACCCCGGTTGCCGCAATGAATGATGGAACCGTGCTGTTAGCGCGGCCACTTTATTTCGAGGGCAATTTCGTTGTGCTTGATCACGGCCAGGGGTTGCTCACTTTGTATCTGCATCTTTCGGAATTCAAGGTAAAGGAAGGCGAGCAGGTAAAGCGCGGCCAAGAAATTGGTCTTAGCGGAGGGACGGGACGGGCCACGGGCCCACATCTCCACGTCGCGGTGCGATGGCAGGGAACTTATCTTGATCCTGCTAGCCTGATACGGCTGCCGCTGCCGTAACCAGTAATTGGCAATTGCCCGATTCCAATGGCTGCGTGCTCACTGCTAGTCGCTTCGCATTCTTCAAGCATTCCCACCTGAAAACCCACCCATCCCCCGCGACTGAACATCTCGCAACGCCTCCTTCAAACTTTCCTTCAACTCAAGGTTGCGAATCAGGCGGTGGAGGTAATTGGGATGCACGCCTAGGATGCGAGCCGCGTCCGCGTAACTGCCTTGCGTTTGCTCGACGGCATCGAGAATGAGTTGCTTCTTCAATTCCTTGACCGCGGCGTGATACTTCGCCTCAGTCATCTCCGGGGAAGAAGGCCGCTCCAGCAACGATTCCGGCAGATCTTCCGGGAGGATCATGTCTGAGGAGCCCAGCACGAGCGCCCGCTCGATCGCGTTTTCCAATTCGCGCACGTTGCCGGGCCAGTCATAGTTCACCAGGCGCGCCAGGGCCTCGCGAGAGACTGGACGCGGCTTCACCTTGCAGCGCTTCGCATGTTT
The DNA here is from genome assembly GCA_030838305.1 of Acidobacteriaceae bacterium. Lineage (GTDB taxonomy): Bacteria > Acidobacteriota > Terriglobia > Terriglobales > Acidobacteriaceae > Sulfotelmatobacter. Next base: position 10,484 of record JAUTWY010000342.1, on the reverse strand, counting down.
CTGCACGAAGTGCCGCACCAGCATGGGGATATCGTCGCGACGCTCGCGCAGGGTCGGCATCGTGATTCTCAACACTGCCAGCCTGTAGTACAAATCCTGGCGAAATTTTCCCTCGCGCACTGCCTGCTCGAGATTGCAGTTGGTGGCGGCAACGAGGCGGATATCCACTTTGATGGGATGAATGCCGCCGACCCGCTCAAACTCCCGCTCCTGCAGCACGCGCAGCAGTTTGACTTGCAATGTGAGCGCCAGTTCTCCGACCTCATCGAGAAAGACCACGCCTCCGTCGGCAACTTCGAGCCGGCCTTTTTTCTGCGAGGCGGCGCCGGTGAAGGCTCCGCGCTCGTGTCCAAATAAATCACTTTCCAGAAGGGTCTCAGGAATTGCGGCGCAATTGATGGCGAGAAATGGCTTGCTTGCACGCGGACTATTGCGATGCAAGGCCCGCGCAGCCAGTTCCTTGCCAGTTCCACTCTCGCCTTCGATCAACACGGTCGATTCCGTCGGAGCAACGCGCTTGAGAAACTGATAAACCTCTTTCATGGGAGCGCCCTCGCCCACCAAGCTGCGCTCCTGGCTGATCTCCACGGTGAGGCGTTCGTTCTCCTGTTCCAGCCAGTGCAGGCGGCGAGCATTCTCCAACGCCACGGCAGAGATGCCGGCAATGGCGGTCACCAATTGCAGGTGCTCTTCGTGGAGACGGTTGCTCAGCGTGTCGCTGTCGAGATAAATGCACCCGATCACACGTTGAAACACAGTTAAAGGCACACACAAGAGAGAACGCACATGCGATGCTGCTAAACTCTCGACCTCGCGCAAATCGTCGCTGCCCGCCACATCACTCCCCAGGATCGCAATTCCCTGCTCCAATACCTGGCGCGCCACGGTACGACTCACCTTGACTAACGGAGTCTGCCCGGGCTGCCGCATGCGGGCGAACATGGAATTGAATTGATGGCCTTCCCGGTCCGCTAAAAGAATGGCGCCACGGCCGGCGGGGACGACCTCAAAAATCAAGTCCAACAACTGGCCCTGGAGATCGTTGAGGTCGCGAATCGCATGAACGATGCGGCTGATTTTGAGCAGCGCATTCAGATTGCGGGCGACTGGAGAGTTTGCGGGAATTTCACGCAATAGCCGGTCGGGCTGCAAATACATCGCATCCCGGGGATGGATAATCGTCGTTTCCGCAGTGAGTTGGGCATCCTCAAATTCCACACGCCCTTCGGGAGGCGCAAAATCCCCGTCTTCAAGCAGGAATAAAAAGGAAGAGTCGCCAGCAGCGATTTCGTCTCCGTGCTGCAGCCATTGTTCTTCGACCGCGGTTCCGTTTACCAGGGTCTGATTGCGGCTGTCGAGGTCCCGCACCCGGAATCTTCCATCGTGCCAGCTCACCAAACAGTGCTTTCGAGAAACCGAAGGGTCCGCGATTGCGATCCCATTGGAGGCCTCTCGCCCAATGGTAATTTCCTGCTCAGACAGAGGAATTGTTGAGTCTTTCCGGGGCCCGGAAAGCACCAGGAGTCTGGGACGCAAGCTGCCGACCTCCGGCCCTTCATATCACAGATTGGCGTTGAATTCATTCCCAGTTCGAACTTGTTCCAATATCCGAACAGATAGTCGCTATCCGATCGGATAGCGATGTCCTCGGCACTGAGCCATACTGACGGACTCGCCGGAGCGGCTCGAATCGGCGATAAACACTTTCCTGAGAACTAGTTGGAAGGATAAGTACGTCTCGAGCCAGGCTAGGAACTGACTGGCAGTCCGCATGCACTGGTGGCTGTGTGGCAGTGCTCGGCCAAAAGCGATGGGGGAAGCGCTTTTTGGAATAGTTCTTGCTGAGCTTGCGCAATCAGGGATCCGGGGGGCCCCCTCATCGGATCCCTTGATTTTTTAAGATGGATGGCGCTTCAAGGAACTAACTTGCCAAGGCGTCGTTTGCCCCTGCCGTTACAACCGCAGGCAAAGGGATGGCTGCCCCGTCGCGATATGTCACGCTGTTCCCAGAAATCGCTGGCACCCGATCCCCGGGAACCAGAATCCCCACCAAGTTGAGCGGATCGGCGGCGGAGAGCGTAACGGTGCCTTGCGCCGAGTCGCGTTTGCGCATCGCTCGCACGGACTCCACCGCGACGGGCAAGGCGAACTGTTCGCCGAGAAATCCATCCACGAAGCGGCCACCGCGAATCTCGCCGCGGTCCTCAAGCCGGCGGAATCCCATCAGCAGTTCGCGCCATGGCGGCAGATTCGCTTCTCGCGCCAGTATGTCGCGGACCACGATGCCGTAACGCCGCAACAGCATCCAGCAGGCGGCCTCGACCGCGCGCGGGCGCTCGACCACTTCCTCGGCATACAGCAGCGCCCAGCGCCCGGCATTGTGCCGGGGACGCGTGGTGCGCCCGCTTCCCTGCCCGGCCCGCCGCTTGGGATCGATGAGGGAACGCAGGTTGTCAAAGCCGTCGGCGGTCACCAGGCCGGCAGCGACCAGTTCCCAAAGCGCAGTCTCAATTTCCGCTTTCAGTTTTTCCGTGCCGCGAACGATGTCGGCAAAAAACGATGCTCCCCGCTGTCGCAGAAAATCCAGCACCTTCTGTGCTCCGTGGCTGAGACCGTTGTTTTCCGCCACTTCCGCGCCGGGATGCCGTGGCGTCATCCAGTCGGCATCTTCTCGAATAAAGAATGTGATGGGCGCAACGCTGGTGGGAATCACGCGCCGCTGGCGTGGAGCAGCACCCGGATCACCGTCGCGACCTGCGTTCGAGTAATCTAGCGTGGCCGGATGCGGGGATAACCTTCCCCATCCGACCGCGCCGGTCAAGCAAAGCTGGTCAAGCCATTTGGGATCGTAATCAACGATGCGGCGGGATAGCACCTGGCGCTCCCACGCGTTCGCCGGAATTTCAAACCCTTGCAACTGCCGCAGCACTTCGAGCGTGCCGCGCTCGCCAGAAACTTGCGTCCCCAGAGCCACATGCTGCCACTGCAGCAGCCATTGCATGAATTGTGCCGCAGTGACTGGCTCAATCTGCTTGCGCAACGTCGCGACCGTGAGCCGATGAATGCGCGCCAGCAGCCTGCGCTCGCACCATTCGGTTTCTGGCTCGTGTGGCGCGGGCGCCCCCGCCCGCGAGGTAGTTCCACTAAAGTTTCCCCGCAGAATGGTCCCACTGGCTTCCATGCGAAGCAGAGCACTTGAGATCTCAGACGCTGGAATCCCTAAGGTTTCTCCGAGTTCAGTTGCAGTGGTTGGCCCCAGATGCGACATCCATCCTGTAACCAGCGTAAGTAAAGCATCGTCACGGGAAGGGACGGTCGCTTCAACATCCGCCAACTTCGGTTCGAACCGCGCGTCCGGAAACAATACGGAGAAAGTCTTAGCGCGCTCGGCAGCGACCCAGTAACTCCGGCTGCCTGATATCGCTGACGCGGCGCGCCCCTCAGTGATCAATCGATCAAAATAAAACTTCCACTGCCCGGTGCCGAAACTCATACTCGATTCCGGCAGCGCCACCAGCGTATGCATCACATCCTGCAATTCGTCCGCATCGCGCACATCCGGCCAGGCTTCTTCCCGTACCTGCGCGATTGCCGCCGGGTCAAGGCCTCCCACTTCTTCCAGCACCGATTCCGGCAGCATGCGCCGCATCTGCACGGCACGCGCTCGGCGCTCTTCGAGCGGAGCATCATCAAGATAGGCGTACGGATTGGCATTCAGGATTTCGTGCGAAAATTGGGAAGGAACCGGCGTATCGACCGCGATACAACGGATTCGTCCGTCGGCCAGCCCAGTAAGCAGAGCCTTCAGACCGTCAAGGTCGAGGGCCTCGGTGAGCACGTCCTTCATTACTTCGCCCACGAGTGGATGATCCGGGATTTGGCGATCGCCCTGGATGTTCTCGAAGCACGCCGCGGCATCGGGAAACACGGAAGCCAGCAGATCTTCGGATCGCATGCGCTGAATCTGCGGCGGAACTTTCTTTCCATTCTGAAAGCGCAACAGCGCCAGCGCCCGGTTTGCATCCCAGCGCCAGCGCGTGGCAAAGATGGGAGAATCCAGCGCCGCCTGTTCCAGAATCGGCTGCACCGTTGCCGCTTGCAGGAAATTGAAAACATCGCCCAGCGGAAAGCTGTGCTGCTCGGCCAAAGCAATATTCAGGCCGTTGTCGGTGGCCGCCGCCTGCAACTCGAAGTTGAACCCAACGCAGAAGCGCTTGCGCAGCGCCAGTCCCCATGCCTTATTGATGCGTCCGCCAAACGGCGCGTGGATCACCAACTGCATGCCGCCGCCTTCGTCGAAGAAACGTTCCGCAATCACCGTGGTCTGCGTGGGAACCGCGCCCAGAACGGCCCGCCCCTGCAGAATGTATTCGATCGACTGTTCCGCGCCGGAATCGTCGAGCCCGCATTCTTCCTTAAGCCAGCTCACAGTTGCTGCCACATCGGGTTGCGTCGCCGAGAAGCCGACCGGAGAAGTGTGCGGCAGCATCTCGCTGATACTTTGCCGCAGCTTTCCGATGTGCTCGGAAAGCTCCTGCGTCCGGGCTGGAGCTTCCCCTCGCCAAAAAGGCACGCTGGGCGGCGCGCCATGCGCATCCTGCACCAGCACGCGGCCGGCGTTCGTTTCGATGCGGCGAATCATCCACGAAGTATTTCCCAGCAGCATGATGTCGCCGCGGTTGCTCTCCACCGCGAAATCTTCATCCACGGTGCCTACGACCAAGCCGTCAGGTTCCGCAACGACGGCATACAGCGAGTTATCGGGGATCGCTCCGCCGCTGGTGATCGCTGCCAGTCGTGCACCGCGACGCGCACGCAATTTACCGTTCACTCGATCGCGGTGAATATATGCACCATAGCGGCCGCGCTTCGCAGCGATGCCTTCGGCCAGCATTTCGAGAATTGCATCGAAGGTCGGCCGCGTCAGATTACGGTAGGGATAGGCGCGCCGCACCAGCGCGAACATCTCATCCTCACCCCATTCTTCGGCGGAGCAAGCTGCAACGATTTGCTGAGCCAGAACATCCAGCGGCGATTCTGGAATCATGAGCCGATCCAGATCGCCTTGCCGGATAGCGCGCACTAAAGCGGCACACTCCAGCAGGTCATCGCGAGTCGTGGCAAACAAGCGTCCTTTGGGAACCGCGCCACGCCAGTGACCGGACCGCCCCACGCGCTGCAGCGTTACGGCAATTGCGCGCGGCGAATTAATCTGGACGACCAGGTCCACGGTGCCGACATCGATGCCCAACTCGAGCGAAGCCGTCGCCACCAGCACGCGGACCTGGCCTTCTTTTAGTTTCTTCTCCGCCGCCAAACGCAGTTTGCGCGAGAGGCTTCCGTGGTGTGCCGCGACGTTCTCTTCCCCGATGCGCTCGCCCAGGTGATGCGCAACGCGTTCGGCCATGCGCCTCGTGTTCACAAAAACCAAAGTTGAGCGGTGCTGCTCCACCAGCGTCACTAGCCGGTTATAGACTTCGTCCCACATTTCGTTGCAAGCCACCGGTCCGAGCGGCATCGAAGGAACTTCGACTGCCATGTCGAGCTTGCGCTTGTGTCCGATGTTAACGATGACGGGATCGGTCCGTGCGTCAGCAAAGTCACGGCTTCCGGTGAGAAAATGCGCAACTTCCTCAATCGGCTTCTGCGTAGCGGAGAGTCCGATGCGCACCGGCCGCTTGTAAGTCAGCGCTTCCAGACGTTCCAGCGACAGGGTCAGATGAGCGCCACGCTTGTCGTCGGCGACGGCGTGGATTTCATCGACGATGATAGTCTCTACATCGCGCAAGATCGCCCGGCTCTTATCCGCCGTCAGCAAAATGTAGAGCGACTCCGGCGTGGTAACCAGGATGTGCGGCGGGCGCTTGAGCATGGCGCGTCGCTCATGCGCCAGCGTGTCACCGGTACGGACTGCCGTGCGAATCTCCGGCATCAGCAAACCGCGCTCCCCGGCCATGGCTAGTATTTCGCCCAGCGGAACTTCGAGGTTTTTCTGGATGTCGTTGCCCAGCGCCTTCAGAGGTGAGACATAGAGGACTTCGGTACGGTCGGTGAGGTCGCCCGCCAGGGCTTTGCGCACCAGCCGGTCGATGCAAGCAAGAAACGCGGCTAGAGTTTTACCCGACCCGGTGGGCGCTGAAATCAACGTCGTGCGTCCAGCCAGGATGTGCGGCCATCCCTGCTCTTGCGGCTCCGTGGGCGTGGCAAACCGCTGGATAAACCACTCCGCTACTAGAGGGTGAGCCCAAGCCAGGGAAGCAGGAAGGGACGACATTCAGACATTGTAGCCGGAAGGAGGTGTTTCGCCAACCATTCGCCTTGGATCAATCCGGGCAAACCCTGCGGGTACTTAGCCCCGGCCTACGCCAACGTATTCAAATCCCATGGCGCGCAACCGGACCGAATCCAGCAGGTTCTTGGTATCCACAATGAGGGGTTTCTTCAGCAGTTGCTTGATGCGTTCAAAATCGAGTACGCGAAACTCCGGCCAGCCCGTGCCGACGACTAAAGCGTCCATGCCTTCCGCCGCGGCATACGCCGAGTCGCAATAGCGCACCGAACCATTCAGCCGCAATTTGGCTTCGGAGAGCGCGACAGGATCATATGCACGCACTCGCGCGCCTTTCGCGACCAGAGCTTCGGCCAGCCGTACCGCTGACGAACCCGCCACCGAGTTCGTATTCGGCTTGAAAGCCATCCCGAGAATGCCAACGTCTTTGTTCTCGACGGAATTCAAAGCCAGAGCAATTTTTTCGACCAGGTGATCGGCAAGACAGTGGTTTACGTCCCGCGCCGCACTCAACACTTTCAGCGGAACGCCGTTAGTCTTAGCCAGCTCGGCCAGCGAATCCATGTCGGATTCGGCAAACACGCCACCCATGCCCGCTCCGGGCTGCAGACAGCGCGGCGCGATCTTTTTGTCGAGGCCCAGCGCCAGAGCCAGGCTTACGGCATCGGCACCGACACGCTCGCACAAAGCCGCGACTTCATTGATGAAGGAAATTTTCGTTGCCACGAACGCCGTGGCCGCCTCTCGCACCAGTTCGGCTGTGGCTTGGTTGGTGACAATTACCGGCACACCGCGCATCACCAGCGGATGATAAATCTGTTTGAGAGCATGCACCGCTTCGTTGGAAGTTGACCCTAAAATCAGGCGGTCAGGCCAATTGAAATCTTCGACTGCACAACCGTCGGTGAAGAACATCGGCTGGGAAACAATGGTTCCCTGCAGGCCCGCCGCTTTCAAAGATTTTTCCAGCGCTGCGGCCGTACCCACTGCAACTGGGGTCACGATGGTCAGAATCGGAGGCTTGGCCGCGAGCCGCGCGATCCGCATGACAACGTCGCTCAGATTTTCCGCGCTATCTTCCGCCAGAAAAATGACCTGCGTTTTGCGCGCGAAAGATTCGATATCGGTGGAATACGCCAGGCGGCCCGCCCGTACGTTGCGCCGGATGACCTCTTTTAAGTTCTTCTCGAAGAAGGGGATGTTGCCTTGGGCCATCTCAACCATGCGAGTTCGGTCGGGATGACAGCAGGAAACCGGGGTGCCAAAATCCGCTAGACAAGCCGAAATCACCGTTCCCAGGTAGCCCGAACCGTAGACTCCGATCTGCATGCTCTGCCCTCCGGCATGGCTAAAACCTGCGCCTGAAGCGGGCTTCCGACGCGGAATTTTCAGCCCATTCCCTCTCTTCTGTTTACAGCGCGGCAGATGCCTCCGCAACGCACGGGAGGGAAATGTACCAGGGGCCATGAGTGTGTGGGGCGGCGGTAACGTAACGGGCAGGTAATCAAAGAGGAGGTTACGAGTAACCGGGACGACTCAGGGTGTAACCAGGCTACCGCCGAGCGGTACGGGAGCCAAATCGACCCAACAGTTTGCCGCGTCTTCGCGGACGAACGTAAGGCGCTCAAGCAGGATGCGGCGCGATCCGGAATATTCCTGCCAGCGGGTGCGGGCAATTTCCAGGGCCTTGTGGGCAGCTTGTTCGGTAGCCATTTTTGCAATCGTAAGATGAGGGATGTACGGCCACTCCTCGCTGAAGGCGAGTGACTGCTGGTTCAGTTCCTGGTGCAACTCACACAGGCGCGATGCGCCATGAGCCACGCGAATGTAAACCGTGGGCGTGGTGGGAACAAAACTTGCCATGTCTCCGAGCACGACTTCGAAAGGCTCCGCGTGGCCGCAGATCCGTGCCAGTAACTGCAACGCCGCGCCTTCGCTGGCTTGCAGAAACCGCGGCGGCAAAAGGGTAAGATGGGCCGAGAGATGAGGCAGTTCGGGATGCAGATCCCGCCGGAGGTTCTCGACAAACTCTCCCACTGGGCTCTTGATGTAGGCGACTAACGCATACCGCAGGGTCGGCATATAACCTGTAAAAAATTATAACGCGTTCCGTCGTTTATAATCGGGACAGTCGTTGCTTCAGTAGAGTCCTTAGGAATGTCGGGGCGTAGCGCAGCCTGGTAGCGCACCTGCCTTGGGCGCAGGGGGTCGTAGGTTCAAATCCTATCGCCCCGACCAATTCTTCCAGATACATCTCTTTACTGGCGCGAAGCGTGCACGTCCGCAACGAGAAAAAGGCCTGCGCGCTATCTCCAACATTGGTGGGCGCAGGCCAGGGTAGTCGGAATACTCGATCCGTAAGTCTCAAACCTCAAACTGCGCTGGAACGTCCGCTCAATAGGTTGATGACCAGAACCACGAGCGCTACGACGAGCAGCAAGTGGATCAAGCCTCCAGCCACGTGCAGGCTGAATCCCAGAAGCCACAGAACTAAAAGCACAACGAATACTGTCCAAAGCATATTGTTCTCCTCACTCCGTCAGGATGTCCCATTCTGCACAGGTCGTATTCCTACGTACTGAGCCGTACTGTTCTATTCCGGTAAAGTTAGTTGCCGCCAGCCATCCCTGCTGTTGCCCAAAAACGGACTCCGTAGTGACTGAGGACGCAAAGTGCTGATCAGCTAAGAGTTTTCTCATCCTCTCCGGGGACGGCCACTGAGATCGTGAGGATCACCGGGACCACAGAAACCATCGCGAAGATCAGGGAGACGTCCGCGATCACTGGTAGGTGCAGCGAGTATTGGTGGGCGATGCATGTGGGGTCGGGTTATGTGCCTGGCTGAAAGAAGCGCTCTAGCCTGTCAGCGGATACACTTCTCCGGTTCGCGGATCGCTTCAGCCAAATCATTCAGGAACATCGCCGCGCGGGCGCCATCGGAGGCGCGGTGATCGCAAGATAGAGTCAGCGTCATCGTGGACCGGACGGCTGGCTTGCCGTCGAGGGCGACGACATGGTCAGCGATACTGCCGATGGCGAGGATGGCCGCTTGCGGCGGGATGATGATCGCGGTGAACCGGTCGACGTTATACATGCCGAGGTTGCTGATGGTGAAGGTGGCGTCGGCAATGTCAGCGGGACGCAGCTTCCCCGCCCGCGCGCGCTCGGCAACACCGCGGCGCAGCGTCGCAATTTCCGCAAGGTTCCCCGTGTGACTGTTGGGGATTACTGGCGCAACCACGCCGTCGTCGACTGCGATGGCCACGCCCATGTTTACGTGTTCATAAATGCGAATGCCTTCCGCGGTAAAGCTTGAGTTCAGGCGCGGATGTTTGAGCAGCACGCGTGAAGTGAGAGCGACAAGCAGGTCGGTGTGAGTAATGCGAATGTGGTGCGTGCGCTCGATCTCGGCGACTAACTTCTGCCGGTATTCGTTGAGCGCGGTGGCTTCAACCTCTCGTGTGACGAAGAAGTGAGGGACGGTGGTCCAGCTCTGGGTGGTGCGTTCGGCCATGAGCCGGCCAATAGTAGTGGGGACTTCGAGGCTCGCCGATTTTGACGACGCCGCGGTACCGCTCGAAATATCCGGCATGGTCGCGGCTTGGATGTCGGAGGCGAGAATCTCACCGCCCGGGCCGGAGCCGCGCACACCAGCGATGTCGACACCCAATTCCTTTGCAAGTCTTCGCGCCTTCGGGGAAATTCTTGCGCCCGGTGCGGCAGCGGATTGAGGCGAAGCCGCCGCAGCCGCCGTTGTGTGCAACTCAGTTTTTCCCCGAACTGCCGGCGCGGCGGTTGCAACATCCTTTTCCACCGGAGGCTTTTCACCGGGAGCAACGATCCACGCAATTGTTTGTCCCACCGGAATGTCGGACCCGACGGACCCCGTGATTCCAGCCAGGACTCCGTCGGCAGGCGCTTCGACTTCCATCACCGCTTTATCGGTTTCGATTTCGAGAAGAGGTTCGCCCTTAGTGACGCGGTCGCCTTCCTTTTTCCGCCAGGCAATGAGCTTGCCGGTTTCCTGCGCCATCTCGAGGGCGGGCATCACAACGCTGAAGGCCATAGTTTTTATGGGGAGGGCTCGACTATGGCCTTCAGCCCGAAACTCCTACTCGCTCAGTTTTCGCGCTGGCTTCAATCATATCCAGCACTTTTTCGCTGGGCGCCGTTTCAGTTTCGCGGATGGTGGGCA
>JAUTWY010000316.1 GCA_030838305.1 Acidobacteriaceae bacterium | reverse complement strand
GTCGACCCTCAGACCGGCGCGTGGTTGACTGATTATTTTACGAAGCACGGCGTGGTGCTCTCGATGGGAGAAGCCCTCAATGGATTCGAAGGCAAAACCGTCCTACGCAACATTCAAACCAAGAGCGGTAACCGTTTCCCGGTCGGCCTTGCCGTCGTTGCGTGCAGCGCAGAACCGAATCTCGATCTTGTGCGCAACACTCCATTAGCGGGGCCGCACGGGTCGCCTGTTACCGAATATCTCGAGACCGAGGAAAAAGGAATTTACGCCATCGGCGATCTCGCCTTTTATCCGGACAGGGTCATGGGCGGCATGCGGCGTCAGACCCATTGGGAAAACGCCCGCGAGCAAGGTCTGGTCGCGGGGGCCAATATGACGGGCAAGAAGCGCATCCGTTACGAACAGGTCCCCTATTTTTGGACGGAGATGTTTGATTTGCGGATGGATTTCGTGGGAGATTTCACGCTGCAGCCTACGCGCGTGAGCCTTGATGGAACGTACCCGAAGAAAAAGTTCATCGCCCGATATTACCAGGGGGATAAGCTCCGCGGAATTCTTCTTTGCCAGCAAACGCCGCGCGAAGTCGATGCGGCCAAAAATCAGTTGCGGCAGGCCCAGGGCAAATAACGCAGCCGTGACGATTCGGCTAAATATCGCGCAATCAGTAAGACACATCCGCCGGGTTTTGGAACGCCGGATTGCTCACGCGCACGAGCTTCCAATCCCACGGCTTTCCTGAGACGTGATGCCACTCTAGTTCGAAAGGCGTGGGCAGTCTGTTCACGCGTTCATCCAACGACTGCATCACGCCATCGTCGCTGCTGTAAACGTTGATTTTGCCAATCCAGATCGCACGAGGCGTTTCAACTCGCACCGCAGCGTCGGGCGCAGTAATCGTGGAGCCGCGCACCCATCGAAAACCTTCCCGCATGCGCTCAAGAAGCCGCGTCCTATCATCGTCCCACTGGTCCCGGTAATCGTCGCGAATGAAATCGGCAACAGTTTCCCAATTTCGGCCATCGATTGCGTGAAAGAAATGTTCTGTGTGGAGGCGGACCTGATGCTCGGGCCGCCAAAGCCAGAGCAAATATAGGCCGATGCACAGTACAACGGCCAACACGCCGATAGTTGCTCCACGAAGCGTAATCGTCAACATCGCGAAGGTCAGTCAGGCGCGCTAGCCGACAGGATTGATCACGCTTTCTTGAAAGATGGCTCGGCTGGTTCTTTCACTGATGGGTCTCGCTCCCAGTCTTCGTTCTCGAGCGTGATGTGCTCGATGACGATTGCATTCGTGTTGGCGTCAAGATCGGGCAGGATTTCGTATTCTGAAATCCAGCACCTGTAAATTTTGTACGCAAGCACGACCTGTCCCGCCTCGTTAAAGAGCTCAAGAACGATGTCTTTGCGAAAGTCCTTCAAAGAAACTTCCGCGCCGAGACCAGCACCGAGGCTCCATACCTTGTTCGCCCAGTTTTCGAATTCCGGATCGTGAGTAACGCCGCGCTCAAGGGTGATCGGTGCAAATTCAGTGAGCCAGGGAGATTTGCGACTCGTGCTGGGATCGCCGCCTTCTCGGTGGCGAATCACTTGGGTCGTGCGCCGCAAGCCACTTACCTTGCTAACGCCCGCAACATAGCGGCCATCCCATCTAACGCGGAACTTAAAACTTTTGTACGGATCGAAGCGCTTTGGATTAACGGTGAATTCAGCCATGGTCGCGTGACAGCGGCATCATACAAAAGGCGCTGATGCTTTCAATCTTCCTAAATTTCGAAAAAGGTATCTTTAGCACTGCCCAGTTTCCGTACTATCCGGCGTCGCGTGCGTACCAATCCACTTTACGGGTGACGTACATTACGATCGCCAAATCGCCGCGACGCCAGAGGCCACGGACTTTTAGATTGCGTCCCGCTCTTTAGAGACAATACCCTGGACGCATGAGCACGGCGTTCCAAATCACTGGCACGAACTCAGCAGCGCTCTTTACGCTCAAGCTCCACCGGGGCGAAGGCATGGTCTTGCTCGCGATGAACTGGAAAGCCGGCACCCCATCCAAAGACTTCGTCGGCTTCGCCATCGAGTATCAGGAGCCCGGAGGCGATCGTTTCTATCCCCTGAATAACCGCATCGCCTTCCCCGACAGCAGCGGCGGCGTCAATCCGAAGCAGCTTTCAACACGGCTTTCCCCCATTCAGAAGTTTCGTTGGGTCCACTTCCCGCGCTTCGCGGATCTGCCCGGGGCCTTCGTCTACCGCGTTACCCCCGTGTTTATGAACAGCTTCGATGAACTCAGCTATGGCGAGTTCCAGGAGGCAGCCATCGAACTCCATCGCGAAACCTATCCGGGACAGCTCAATGTCACCTTCACTCGCGGTTTTGTCGTCTCCCAGGCCTTCGTCGATCGCTATGGCGGCGATGATCCTGATCAGGCCCTCGCAACCCTCCTCCCGCCGAAAGCCGAGCAAGGCCTTAGCTTCACTCCCACGCATCCCAAAACCGCCGATGCCCTTGATTGGATGGGCTTCGAAGCGCGCCGCGCCATTCTCGACCTCCTCGATCAAGCCATCGCCGATCCCTTGGCGGAGGTTCGCGTCATCGCCTATGATCTCAACCAGCCCGAGATCGTCACCCGGCTCGAGCATCTCGGCAGCCGCCTCAAGGTCATCATCGACAACAGCGGCGATCACGGGAAACCCTCAGCCGCAGAGAACGTCGCCGAGCAACGCCTCATCGCCTCCGCCGGTGCGGCCAATGTCAAACGTCAGAGCATGGGCGGCCTCCAACACAACAAGACCATCGCCGTCGACAGCCCCACTCTCAAAGCCGCTGTCTGCGGCTCCACCAACCTCTCATGGCGAGGCTTCTTCGTGCAGAACAACAACGCTGTCATCCTCCAGGGCGACAGCGCAGTCCGCCTTCTCATGGACGCCTTCGATAACTACTGGAATCACGAAACTCCCGGCACCTTTGGAAAGACCGCCTCCGCGGTGTGGAAATCAATCGATCTGCCCGGCATCGACGCGCAGATAGCCTTCTCTCCCCACCTGAAGAAGAATGCCCTCATTCCCTCCATCGCAGCTGACATGGCTACTGGCACGACCTCCAGCCTCTTATTTT
>JAUTWY010000314.1 GCA_030838305.1 Acidobacteriaceae bacterium | reverse complement strand
GCGACTTCCAGTCGCGCCCGTAACGCCCCAAAAAATGAGCGGTACATCGAGCGTGGACGGCGTACAATCTAAATCCTTTAGGGACAATACTTTACCCGCAACTGATTGTGCCTCATATTCGATGATTCGAAAGCAACCGAGGAAGGATAGGTACCAATTTTCCCAAATCGCAGCCGCCTCAACGATCCCCGGAAACAAAGCACTCACCACCGAGGCACAGAGGCACAGAGGCACAGAGAAAATCTCCCATTAGTTTTTATTCTTCTCTTGGTTTTCTCTGTGTCTCTGTGGTCTCTGCGACTCTGTGGTGAAAAAGCCTTTTCCCGCGTGATATGCTTCCCCGTTTCGCCCCCACAGGAGGAACATGACTTTCTCGCGCCGTGATTTCGTCAAGACTTCCGTCCTCGGAGCAGTCGCCGCCGGAGTCGGAGCACAAGCCCAAGACAAAGGTAAAGACACATCCGAAGAGGCGCAATCCGGATCGCGCAAGCGTCCCATCATCGTCTGCGCCAATAATGGGTTCAACTATCTCGACGACGGGTTCGCCTTCCTCAAGAGCGGCGGAGACACCCTGGACGCCGCGCTGCGCGTAGTCAAAGGTCCGGAAGACGATCCGAACGACGACAGCGTCGGGCTCGGTGGACTTCCCAATGAAGAAGGCGTGGTCGAGCTCGATGCCTGCTGCATGCATGGACCCACGCGCCGCGCGGGCTCGGTTGGCGGCGTGCGCAACATCAAGAACGTGTCGCTGGCGGCGAAGGCCGTGATGACGCACACCGGACACGTCATGCTGGTAGGCGAAGGCGCCGAGCGCTTTGCCGTAGCCATGGGCCATCCGCGTGAGAACCTGCTTACGGAACATTCGCGGAAGATCTGGCTTCTGTGGAAAGAGTTTCACTCGACCGACGACTGGTGGGGACCGGGCCTGGCGGATCCACACTGGCAGGCTCCCGCGGCGAAGCCGGGCGACGGAAAGCCACAGTCGGAGCTTCATCCGGAAATAGGGCGCGAGCACATCCAGAACCTGCAGGCGCGCGCCGCCGATCTCGGCATCGAGCCGGAACATCAACTGGCAGCAGTGCGTACGGTTCTGTTTCCACCGACCGGCACGATTCACTGCTCCGCGTTAAACGAGAAAGGAGAAATTTCCGGCTGCACCACGACCAGCGGCCTGGCGTTCAAGCTTCCCGGACGCTGCGGCGACTCGCCCATCATTGGCGCAGGCTGCTACACCGATCAGGACGTGGGCTCGGCTGGCGCGACTGGCAGCGGCGAGGAAAACATCAAAGTCGCGGGCGCGCACACCATCATCGAAAATATGCGTCACGGCATGTCGCCGCAGGAAGCAGGCATCGACGCGCTGAAGCGCATTGTCCGCAATTACAACGGCGACATGAACAAGCTGCGCTTCCTCGACATGACCTACTACATCCTGCGGAAAGACGGCGCCTACGCCGGCGTCTCACTGTGGGAAGGTTATTCGAAAGGCCATCCTCATAAGATTGCGATTCACGATGGGAATCGACGGGCGGAAGTCTGCGTGAACCTGCTCAAGGGATACTCGCAGGAGTTCCCGCCATTCCCTGAGATCCCGGAGGAGCTGAAAAACAGTTCGGAGTATATGAAGTAGGAACGCCTACGCGAACCTCACCTTGATATCCGGCCCTTTCTCCAGGTGGATGCTCTCGATGAATCGCACTTTGCCGGTTTGCAGCGTCAGGATTACGGATGAAGTACGCGTTCCCTCGCCGAAGAAGCGGACGCCTTTCATCAGCGCGCCATCCGTCACGCCAGTGGCGGCGAAGATGAGTTGCTTGCCGGGAGCGAGATCTTCGGCTTCGTAGACTCTGTTCTTGTCCTTGATGCCCATGCGGGCGAGACGTTCTTCCTGGTCGGGCTTAACCACCAGGCGGCCGAGCATAAATCCATTGAGGCAGCGGATTGCGGCGGCAGTGATCACGCCTTCGGGCGCGCCACCGGAGCCCATGACGGCGTGAACGCCGGTGCCAATTACGGCTGCAGCGATACCCGCCGAGAGATCGCCATCTCCGATGAGGCGAATGCGGGCACCGGCGGCGCGAATGTCGGCAATCAGTTTTTCGTGGCGTGGCCGATCGAGCACGATCACAACCAGATCTTCGACATCGCGATTCATTCTCTTCGCAATGTTCTTCAGATTGTCGGCCACGGGCGCGTCAAGATCGACGGCATTCTTGCAGGACGGCCCGACAACAATTTTTTCCATATAGCAATCGGGAGCATGGAGCAGGCCTCCGCGCTCAGAAGCGGCGAGGACGGTGATCGATCCAGGCGCGCCGGTGGCGCAGAGGTTGGTGCCTTCGAGCGGATCGACGGCGATATCGACTTCGGGGACTTCGCGTCCATCGGGAAATTCGGCGCCGACTTTTTCGCCGATGTAGAGCATGGGAGCTTCATCGCGCTCGCCTTCGCCGATCACGATGGTACCGCGCATAGGGATGGAATCCATGGTATGGCGCATCGCTTCGGTCGCAACCTGGTCCGACAGTTTGCGTTCGCCCTGACCCATGGTTCGGGCCGAAGCGATTGCCGCGACTTCCACCACGCGTAGAAATCGAGAAGCCAGGTCGCTTTCAATATTTTCACCAAAACTGCGGGCCTTGCCTTCGGGACGAGTTTGAGTCGCCATAAGAAGCCTCCAACGAGCCTATGAAAATGCCATTTTACAAGCCGGCCCGAGAATATAACGTAATCGTCGACAGATTAAAAGAAACGGAGGACACCATGGAAATAACCGATACCTCGGTCGTCACTCTCGTGCTATTCTCTGAACCCTATTTTGAAAGGAAGCCCAATGCCGGAGCCGCGCCCGCTGACCTTCCTGTGCATTACGACTTACGAAAAGGGACAGGAATTCATGCGCGAGTGCAAGCGGCAGGGCTGCCGCGTGCTTCTGTTGACGGCGGAAAAGCTTCGTGATGCGGACTGGCCGCGGGAAAGCCTGGTTGATACGTTCTACCTTCCCTCAGAAATTCCTCTAAATGATGTTGTGCAGGCGGTCACGCATCTCGCCCGCACCCAGAAGATTGACCGCATCGTCGCGCTCGACGAATACGACATGGAGACAGCCGCGACCCTACGCGAACATCTGCGCGTGCCCGGGATGGGGCTGACCACGATGCGCTACTTCCGCGACA
This sequence comes from Acidobacteriaceae bacterium, assembly GCA_030838305.1. Classification (GTDB taxonomy): domain Bacteria; phylum Acidobacteriota; class Terriglobia; order Terriglobales; family Acidobacteriaceae; genus Sulfotelmatobacter. The sequence continues at coordinate 6,742 of JAUTWY010000314.1, read as the reverse complement.
AGCTGGCCATGCGCATGAAGGCATTGGATCGTGACGTCCGTGTACCGGATTTCGTGCCAGTTCTAAATCACGGCGATATCCGCTACTACCTCGATCATGTGCCGGGCCCGTGGGTGCTGAAGCCAAGGCAGGAGGCGTCGGCGATCGGGATCAAGAAGATTCATGCTGCCGAAGAGTTGTGGCCGGTGCTAGAGCAACTGGGGGACAAGCAATCTTCTTTCCTGCTGGAGAGATTTGTTCCTGGTGAGGTGTATCACGTGGATTCGGTGGTCTCGGAAAATGAAGTGGTCTTTGCGAACGTGAGCAAGTACGGCAAGCCACCCATGAATACCGCTCAGGGCGGCGGAGTCTTCACAACCTTCACGGTCCCGCGGAGCAGCGAGGAGGATGCGGGACTGCGTCAAACTAATCTCGATTTAGTTGCCGCGCTGGGGCTGGTGCGGGGCGTAGCGCATACCGAATTCATCCGGGCGAATGCCGATGGGCATTTTTATTTTCTGGAGTGCGCGGCGCGTGTAGGCGGCGCTTACATCAACGAGATGGTCGAGGCGGCTACGGGGATTAACCTGTGGCGAGAATGGTCGCGCATCGAGGTCGCCGGCGGAGATGGAACTTATAAGCTTCCTCCGGTGCGTGAGGAGTATGCGGGAGTGATTCTTTCACTGGCGCGGCAGGAGAGTCCGGACACTTCGGGGTACAACGATCCGGAAGTTTTCTTGCGAATCAAGAAATATCACCACGCGGGATTGATTTTGCGGTCGACAAACCCCGAGCGCGTGCCTGCATTGTTGGAGAAGTACGGCCAGCGTTTCGCAAAGGAGTTCCTGGCGGTAGAACCGCCGCGGGAAAAACCAACTGCGTGAAGAGGTATCAGAAAAACACTTCTGGAGAGACGTGAAATCGGCGACTGAGACGACGAGTGTGTTCCGTGGTGAGCTTGCGTTTTCCCCGCAGAACCTCCGAGATGATGCTAGGCGTCCCGAACACGTCCAGTAAATCTTTCTGTTTCAAACTATTTACCAGCATCAGTTCGTTCAAAACTTCTACCGGACAGGCGGCTTTGAGCGGGTAGTGCTTTTCCTCGAAGTCCTCTATAAGCAATGCGAGCAGCTCGGCCATGCGACGCTCGGCTGCGGTCATGCGAGTTCTCTTGCGATCCAACTCTTCGAGACTGGCTATATAGCGGTCGCTTTCCGCGACTTCGCATCATGCGAAGGTTGTAGTTCGCAATATGCGAAGCTGTCAACGGACAGAAAGAACTCAGAACGCGTCAATCCCGGTCACGCTCTGCCCGATAATCAGCGAATGGACGTCGTGCGTGCCTTCGTATGTCTTCACCGATTCCAGGTTCATCATGTGACGCATGATGGGATAGTCATCGGCAACGCCGTTGGCGCCGAGGATGTCGCGGGAGAGGCGGGCGCATTCGAGCGCCATCCAGACATTGTTTCGCTTGGCCATGGAGATATGCTGGTGCTCCACTTTGCCTGCATCTTTCATGCGGCCGACCTGGAGCACGAGCAGTTGCGCTTTGGTGATCTCGCTGATCATCCAGGTGAGCTTGTCCTGGACGAGCTGGTGCGAGGCGATGGGCTGGTCGCGCCACTGTTTGCGGAGGATCGAATACTGCAGCGCGCAGTCATAGCAGGACATGGCCGCGCCGATCACTCCCCAGGCTATGCCGTAGCGAGCTTGATTCAAACACATCAGAGGCGATTTCAAGCCGTCGCTTTTGGGTAGCAGATTTGCCTCGGGGATGTGAACGTCTTGCAACGAAAGTCCCGAGGTCACCGAGGCGCGCAGCGACCATTTGCCGTGTACATCCTGCGACGTAAAACCCGCCCGATCTTTTTCAACGAGGAAGCCGCGAATCTTGCCGTCTTCGTTTTCCACTTTGGCCCAGATGACGGCGACGTCGGCGATGCTGCCGGAAGTGATCCACATTTTTTCGCCGTTGAGGACGTACTCTTTGCCGACCCTGCGCGCGCGCGTAAGCATGCCGCCGGGGTTGGACCCGAACCCGGGTTCGGTGAGGCCGAAGCATCCTAATTGTTCTCCCTTTTGCATCGCGGGCAACCAGGTCTGTTTCTGTTCTTCACTGCCGAATTCGTAGATCGGGTACATGCAAAGTCCCGATTGCACGCTGACGAAGCTGCGCACGCCGGAATCGCCGCGCTCCAGTTCCTGCGTCATTAAGCCGTACTCGACGTTGCCCATTCCGGCGCAGCCATAGCCTTTGAGCGATGCGCCGAAGAAGCCGAGGTCGGCCATGGGCTTGACCAGTTCGCGCGGGAAGCGACCGGCGCGGTTGCACTCTTCGATGATCGGGATGAGGTTATCCTCGATGAACTTGCGAGTGGTATCGCGAACCAGCAACTCTTCTTCGGTGAGGAGAGAATCGAACTGGATGAAATCTACACCTCGAAATTTAACGGCAGGCATGATGGCTTCTCCGTAGCGATGCTAAGCTCCCAGGTTTAAAGGTTTGCCGCCCGCGGAGTGGGGCGCGCGCCGGAGGGCAAACATATGACGGTAGCAGGGCTGGGGGAGCGGGGTCAACGCAAACGCGTGGCTCCTCTTGGCTCCTGCAGACTCACTTTCTGAGCCGTGGAATCCACCGCGGCACGGAGCGAAGATATTCCAAGTACGAATCCCCGAACTGCCTGCGCAACGTGGGTTCCTCGTAGAAGAGAACAAAGAGATGGGCAAGAAGAATGGACAGCGCCCCATACGCCGCAAGTTGCGGGGCATGAAACAGGGCGGCTTGTCCAAGGATTACCACTAACACACCGATGTACATGGGATTGCGCACGTAGCGGTGGAGGCCGCTCACGACGAGGAATTTTGTGGGCGCAATGGGCGCGGGCGTTCCCAGGCCGCGCACGGCGAATTCCCAGGCACAACGGAAATAAATGCCTGTCCCCACAACGGAACACAGCACTCCCAGCCAAGCCAGCGGTCCGTGGCCGGGCGAGTGGGTTCGGCCGAGCAGGATATAAGGAACATACAAGGTCACGAATCCCGGCACGAGGATCGTGAAAAGCAGCGTCTTGAGAATCGGCCCCAAAGCTTGCCGCATGAGATTGTCGCCGAGACAGCCGGCACAACCTTACTGTAAAATCTAAAGTGGGCGGAAGAAAAACAAGATCGCAGTTACAGAATCCTCCACAAGTGGATTCCCGATTTTCCGGAAGGGTTAGCCGTCTAACATATCCCATCCACAATCATCCGTTCGGGAAATCCAGCGGATGGCCGTACCGATATTGCAGAGATCAAGCTGAAGAGATCAGGAGAAACGAACCATGGCAGTTGGCGGAAAGATCGCAAAAACAGCAGACCGTAAAAAGGTGATGGACACGAGCAAGAGCACCGACTGCCCCAAGTGCGGCAAGTCGACCCGCATCGTGAAGCGCATGAAAGATCGCCAGCGCGGCACACCCGGCGGAATTTATATTTCCTGCTCGGCGTGCGAGTTCTTCGAGAAACTGTAAAACGCCCATCGAGTTGCGGGCTGCCAGTGGCCGGAAAAAGGGATCGGATCCCTGGTTCCGGCCTTTGTTTCGTGGCTGGAAAATTGAGCGTTTCGTCCGGCAAGAGGCGTTCCGCGCGTGTTTGAGGCTTCCCCTCCGGCTCTGCCTGCCCCTTCCATTTACATGCCGTTAATCTGGCTAGCAACTCCCCGCCTTGACGGACCATCCAAGTTTCGCCTGAGAGTCACGCAGAGATGAGCATAAGGCTTTAACCCTTTTCTTATCTTTGGCTTGGGCCGGGGAGTATTACCAATGAAGTTGAAGCATGCCATTCTTATTTGCGTTTTGGGTGCTGCCATGCTGGAGTGCGGGTGCTCCGGCGTCAGCCATTCTGGCCTCAGCAGCGATCCGGCGGGCGCCAACGTCCCGAACTTTGATCACGTGTTCATCGTGATCGAAGAGAATCACAGCTACAACGCCGTGATCGGCAATTCCAATATGCCGTATTTAAACAGCCTGGCTACTGCGAACGGGCTGGCCTCGCAGTATTTCGCCAACACTCACCCCTCGTTGCCGAATTACTTTGTGCTCACCGCAGGAGCGACCATTGCCCGGGACGATGGCTTTACCGACGTCGTCAATCAGGACAATGTGGTCCGGGCGCTCACTGCGGCGGGGAAAACCTGGAAGTGCTATGCGGAGTCGTTGCCCTCTGTCGGCTACTTAGGAAATGACGTTCCTCCCTATTTTCATCATCACAATCCTTTTGTTTATTTCTCAGATGTACAGAACAGTTCCGCCGAGGCCAGCAATATCGTACCGATCACTCAGCTCGCCACCGATATCTCAAGCGGCAGTCTGCCCGATTACGCGTTCATTGTGCCTGATATCAACAACGACGCACACGACTGTCCTCCGGGCATGTCCACCTGCAGCGACGAACAAGTGCTGGCAAACGCGGACCAGTGGCTGGCTGGCAAGATCAAGCCACTCCTGGCAAGCTCAAAGTTCCAGAACTCGCTGCTGATTGTAACCTTCGACGAAAGCGATTCTACGGACGTTGCGCACCTCGGAGGTCAGGTAGCGACCGTGATCGTTAGTCCGCTGGCAAAATCGGGTTATCGATCGACATCCTTCTATCAGCACGAGAGTCTTCTTAAATTGATGCTGGAAGGATTGCGAGTGGCGGATCTGCCGGGGGCTGCTGCGAGCGCGCCGGATATGGCCGAATTTTTTAAGTAGGGCTGACCGGCACTCTCGCTACCAGGCGAGCCGAAAACAAACGGTATCAAGAATTGAAACTACACCGCGACTGTTACGGACGTCTCGGTTCGGGTGACGGGCCGATACAGCGTGTCACGCTCGATGGGGTCGCGGCCGGCAGTTCGGATCAGGCGCTCGAGTTCTTCGCGGCGCATCCCTTGCGGCGTGGTTGCGCCCGCATCGTGATAAATCTTTTCCTCAATCACTGTGCCATCCATGTCGTCGGCGCCAAAGCGCAACGAGATCTGCGCGATCTTGGCTGTCATCATCTGCCAGTAAGACTTAATATGCGGGAAGTTATCGAGCACGAGGCGGCTGACCGCGATCTGCTTGATATCAAGCATTCCAGTGGTTTTCGGGAGATGTTGCAAGGGAGTATTGTCGGGATGGAAGGCCAGCGGGATGAAGGTCTGAAAGCCGCCAGTTTCGTCCTGAAGGGCACGCAACTTGAGCAAGTGATCCACGCGATCTTCGTCGTTTTCAACATGGCCGTAGAGCATGGTCGCGTTGGACTTTAGTCCAATCTGGTGTGCGAGTTTCGCCGTGTCGAGCCACTGATCGCCGTCGATTTTGTGGTCGCAGATAATGTGCCGCACACGATCGGCGAATATTTCGGCGCCTCCGCCGGGAAGCGAATCCACGCCCGAGGCTTTGAGTTGCTCCAGCGTCTCGCGAATCGACAGCTTGGCCCGTTTTGAAAGATATGCAACCTCGACCATGGTAAAGGCCTTGAGATGGACCTGCGGAAACCGTTCTTTGAGACCGGAACAGAGATCGAGGAAATATTGAAATGGCAGGTCAGGATGCAATCCGCCGACGATGTGAAACTCGGTGACCGCCTCGCTGTATCCCGAGGCCGCAGTTTCAAAAGCCTCATCGAGCGCCATAGTGTAGGCGCCGGGAGCGTCTTTCTTGCGGCCGAAGGCGCAGAGGCGGCAGGCTGCGACGCACACGTTGGTCGGGTTAATATGGCGATTGACGTTGAAATAGGTCTTATCGCCATGCATGCGCTCGCGGACATGGTTGGCCATCCAGCCGACGGCGAGAATGTCCCCGGTGCGGTAGAGAGTGAGGGCGTCCGCCGCGTCCAGGCGCTCGCGGCCTAAAACCTTCGCGTGAACCGGCTGCAGTCGCGGGTCATCAGTCTGAAATGGATGGTACTGGCGTGAAGCAGACATCTTCTTGATGATATCGCAGCAGGCCGTGGATGTCACAGAAAGCTAGTCGTGAAGTTCGGGTCAGTGGCCTGCGATGATACGGTCTGAAATCCTGTTGTACTCGCCTTGCGGGAGTACGTGACGCGTTACCAGGTCCTCAGTGTTGTCATAGGGGCGCTCCGCGATGATGCGGTCGGCCTCATGTTCGGTCAGCCCGGTCAGGCTTAGCAAGTCTTCGCGTGAGGCCTTGTTGATGTCGATCGCCTTCTTGTCGCGGCTCATGCCCTCTTTCACACCTTCCGCCACGGCCTTGGCATCACGCCGCATGGTCTCGGTCGCCTCCGCTGTCCGGCGGCGGATTTCGTCAGGATTGTCTTTCGCGTTGCAGGCGGTAATAGTCGCCAAGGGTAGGACGAGGGTGAGAACCCATACGTGATGCATTCGTCGAAACGGCATGAAGTTCTGATGCGATTTCGGTTTGCATAGTTGGCGGCTGTTTCTGCTCAGGGATTGAGTCCTACCCGGAATCCCTCCACATGGATTGGTTATCCTCCCTCGCCTTGGTTTCGCGAGTTCATCCGCGTGATCTGCTGTCGTCGGTTGTCCTGTACAATTTTGCTGCCGATGAGTTTGCGCGCAAAATGGTGTCTGGGTGGGTTCGCTGCGCTGCTGCTGGTTTTCTCAGCGCAGGCCGAACCGGTCGCCAAACTCAAAGCCACCGATTACGTCAACGACTTTGCCCACGTTCTGGATGGGAACACGATCGCGCAGATGGACGAGATCTGCCGCGAGATCGATGAGAAGGCTCATGCCCAGATCGCTGTAGTGACCATCCGGTCGCTCGATGGCTCC
>JAUTWY010000310.1 GCA_030838305.1 Acidobacteriaceae bacterium | reverse complement strand
CGCGGCCGGCCTCCCCAAGAAGGTACAAAACATGCACAGCAACCACCGCGCTCCCACCACGCCGGATGCTCAGCCCCCATCGCCTTCGCGACCGCCAGCTCGCCAACGATTTTCCTTGTGGAGAGACCCGAGGGCCAAGCGCAGCGCGTGAAGTTCACGGCGCCTCTTGCCCTCGCGCTTCGGTTGTCGGATGCTTGCTGAACCGAGCTGGAGGAAATGGCATCAATGAGCCAGAACTCAATTCCGTTTGGGCGCGACGCGTTTGATTTCATCGATGACGTTCAACATCTTTCCACCGGCGTTGAGATTATGGAGAGGTTAGGTGTCGTCCTTGGTGGCTTCGGCATTGAGTCCTTTTGCTTCAATTTTCTTCCAACCGCAGAACAGTCCTTTCAAGATGTTTTGCTGGCCAACCGGTTGCCGTTCGGATGGCTTAAGCTGTACCAAGAGCAGCAGTTCCTGCACGACGATCCCTCCATGCGCCATTGTAGGCGCATGCGCAGACCCTACCGATGGTTCAAGGATGTACCTTACGATGCAGATCGGGAGCCCCGTGCGCTCGAAGTAGTGCAGCGAGCCTTTGACTTTGGGTTGCTGGATGGCATCGTGGTTCCGGTCGCATCTGGAGGCAACCAAGTGGGACACGTGTGGATGGGCGGCACAACAGTATTGCTTCCGGAAAGTCACCAACCGGTTCTCCATCTGATGGCGCTTTATGCCTTCGATCGGGTCCGCTGCCTGCATCAAAAGCATCCCGAGGAAAAGCCTAGCGTCACGCTGCGTGAACGAGAGGTGCTGAAATGGGTCGCAGCTGGAAAGTCAGCTTGGGAAATTGGAGAGATCCTTAACATCAGCAAGCGAACTGTCGATGAGCATACCCAAACCGCCTCCCGTAAGCTCGGCGCGGTAAACAGGACTCAAGCGGTCGCTATCGCCATCCGTGAACGGCTGATCCAGGCATAGAGGGGGGCAGGGAATTGTTGAAAGGGAGGCGCTCGGAGATGCGATCCCGGTGCTCGCCTTTGGCCCGCGCATGGTGTGCATGTCGTGCGGCATTGTCGACCCCGACGCGCGGCCGAATTGGAAAGAGCGATTGGAGCGAGAGACCCTAACCGGCGTGCAGTGGGGCTGAATAGTCTTATCTCAGAGGACGCTGAAGACGAAATAGACAGCAATCACAACCACAAAAATCCCGGCCATCATGACGATGCACTGTCAGCATTCGGTGAGCACCGCAGCTTCCCTATCCCGTCGATTTAATCGGGGATTGCGTCAGGCCGCGTGCCTAACGGTCTCTCGAAGCAGTTGCCAATTCCACGGCAGGAGTTCGTCGAGCCTGTGAGCCGGGTGCTCGGCAATGCGGGTCAGAACGTCGGCCAGCCAAGCTTGAGGATAGACGTCGCTCATTTTTGCCGTGACGATGATGCTGTACATGGCGGCAGCGCGCTGTCCGCCGCGGTCGGAGCCGGCGAATAGCCACGACTTTCTTCCAAGGGCTATTCCGCGCAACGCTCGTTCCGCTGCATTGTTTGACAAGCAGATGCGCCCATCGTCGAGGAAGCGGGTGAACGCGGTCCAGCGTTTGAGCATATACTCCATCGCCTTGGCGACTTCATTGCCGCGCGAGAGCTTGGCACGTTGCTCGCGCATCCAGCTTTCCAGATCGGCAACCAATGGTGTCATTCGGCGTGCAATCGCGATTGTGCATCAGGCGCCCTCGACTTCGGCAATGACGTCGCGAGCTGGAACAGCATGCGAAGGCCTGCGTTGCCTCTGCAATGTCTGACCCCGCCCTGATCCTCCGCCGCGTCCAAGTGTCCCCCACAGGCAGACGGGTGACAACTCAAGATTATGACGTGTTCGACGGCGACCGCGAGGTCGGGCGCATCTACCTGGTCCACTTCGATGACAGGACCGAAACCTGGTTCTGGGGCGTTTCGTTCCGGGTCACCAAGCGCAAGAGCTACGGCTACGCGGAATCGATCGAGGACGCAAAGGCGGCGTTCAGGGCGGAATATCTTACCTACAGGGGAACTGAGAGAAGCGGCTACGGTTGAGTCTGTGGACGGCGAAGACCAAGCCCCCCCATCTACGCTTCCCGTCTGGAAGCCTCGCTGCAGTCGAGCGACCGGCGGGGGCTTCCTTTTGCCTGCCGGTGGAACGACCTGTGACCTGAGGAGTTGGGTTCGTCGGGGCGGTGGGGAAGTGTACCGAGTGAACGACGCCAAGAAATATCAGCGAATCGCGGCCGACTGTTATGCGGTGGCCACACTGGTTTCCGACCCGGAGTCCAAAAGGGGGATGCTCGCCATAGCGCAGGCGTGGCTTTTGCTCGCGGAGCAGGCCGAACGAAACAGCCACGTCCAGGTCGCGCAGGAGACACCGTTGTGCGACGATAGCGGAAGCGCCCCATGGCCGAGATCATTGAATCGAGAGTGATCCGTGGGATGATTGTTGGGGCGTCGCCATAAGGGGGATTCCATTATGAAAAAAAATCGGAATATCGCGCGGCTAAGGGTCCAATGTCTGTGAGTAATGGACAGTGTTGAGCCCCGCCGAATATCGGCGTAAGGCCGACGAGTGCGTGCGCTTAGCGGCACAAGCCACCAAGCCCAGCGTGCGATCCGCTTAGTCTGGGCTCTTTTGCGGACAGTCGGCGGTGCGCTCGTGCAGACAATCCGTCAGTCGGGCGCCGGGCCCCCGCTCCGCGAGAAGGCG
>JAUTWY010000302.1 GCA_030838305.1 Acidobacteriaceae bacterium | reverse complement strand
CCCCAGCCTCTCGCACTCGCTCAGAAAATCCTCCGGCGCCATCTGCGCCGGATTGGCATGCAGCACTAAACTGCCCCCGCTTACCAGAGTGGTGAAGATTTCCTCAGTCGCCGCATCAAAACTCAAGGAGAAGAACTGCAACGAGCGATCGCTCGCCCCCATGCCATAGATCTCGGCCATCGCCAGCGCGCGGTTAACCAGCGCTTGATGGGTGACCATAACTCCTTTGGGCTGCCCGCTAGAGCCCGAGGTGTAGATCACATAGGCCTGGTTGTCGGCCCCGCAGTTGAGCGCCGGATTCTCCTCGCTCTCCACTGCGATCGACTCCCACTCGGCATCAAGACAGACCAGGCGAGCTTCGTGATCCTCAGGCAGCTTCTCACTTAACCGCTGTTGCGTTAGCACCAGCGCCACAGCCGCATCCTTCAGCATGAAAGAGAGCCGCTCTTGCGGGTAAGCCGGATCAAGCGGCACGTAGGCGCCCCCTGCTTTCAAAATCCCCAACAGCCCAACCACCATCTCCACCGAGCGCTCCATCAAAATTGCGACATGCGCCTCTGACCCCACACCCAGCCTTCGCAGGTAGCGGCAGAGCTGATTAGCCCGCCGATTCAATTCCCCATAGCTCAACTGCTCTTTTTCGAATATAACAGCCACCGTATCCGGCGCGCGCTCTGCCTGCTGTTCGACCACTTCGTGTATGCACAACTCCTGCGGATACTCTTTGGCGGTCTGATTCCACTCCACCAAAAGCTTGCGGTGTTCTCCTTCCGTCAGCAGAGGCAATTGGGAGAGGCGCTGCTCTGCGTCGGCGACTATGCTCTCCAGTAATGCCAGGAAGTGGCCCGACATGCGGCGAATCGTGGCGGCGTCGAACAAGTCTGCGTTGTATTCAAAGGATCCGCGCAGGTCCCTCTCCACTTCGGCCATGGTCAACGTCAGATCAAACTGAGCAACGCGCTGTTCTAGCGCCACTGATTCGAGATCGAGTTCGCCCAGTTTGATTCGCGCGCCACTTTCATTCAGTGCGAATGCCGACAAGCCTTCGTCGTTGATGCGATGCGCCTTCTGCAAGACGAACATCACCTGAAAGAGAGGCGACCGGCTGGGATCGCGCTCCGGCTGTAGCCGGTCTACCAGCAGGGCAAAGGGAAACTCTTGATGCTCGAGCGCAGCCAGCACAGTTTCACGGACCTGATCCAAAAACAGATTGAATGTGGGGTTAGTCGAAAGATCGGCTCGCAGAACCAGAGGATTGACGAAGTAGCCCACTACTTCGGACAACCCGGCTCGACTTCTGCCGGCGGTAGGAGACCCTACCAAAATGACATCCTGCGCGCTGTAGCGATGCAGCAGGACCTGAAAGGCTGCAAGCAGAGTTGTGTAAAGCGTGGCGTTGTGTGTCTGGCCTAGATTTTTGAGCTTGTTCGTTAGCTCAACACTGAGCCTGAAAGATTCGCATGCTCCACGGTGAGTTTGCACCGCCGGGCGCGGACGATCCGTGGGAAGATTCAGGACAGGCAGTTCATCGCCTAACTGCTTTCGCCAGTAGGCCCACAAATCGTCCCCTCTCGGACTCGAAAGCATTTCTGATTGCCAACGAACATAGTCTCGATATTGCAGCCTAACCGGAGGCAGCCCTGGATCGATGCCGCGCCGCGCAGCCGGGTAGAGCACGCGCAGCTCGTCGAGAAGCACCTCTAGCGACCAGAAGTCGGCTACGATGTGGTGCACGACCAGCAGGAGCACATGCTCATCGGTGGACAGCGTGAACAGACTGAGCCGCAGCGGCGGCCCCTGTTCTAAATCGAAGGGCTGCCGAGACTCCCCACTCAATCGTTCGTTCAGAAACGTTTCATTCCATTCGCCGGCATCTTCCACGCGGAAGCAGACCTTTGTGCCCTCGCGGACGACTTGAAGTGGTTCACCACGTCGCACCGTGAACGTCGTTCGGAGGGAAGGATGCCGATCAACAAGCATCTGGAATGCACGCCGCAGGGCCTGAACATCGAGGTGTGACCGAACGCGCAGCGCGCCGGCAATGTTATACGCAGAACTTTCAGGCGACATTTGATGCAGAAACCACAAAGATTGCTGCCCGTATGAGAGCGGATGTGCGCAGGTTTTGTCGTGTGTGGACGCAACTGGAACAAATTCTGGACCAGAGGAGGCGGTCCCTAGCTCTTCGTATATGCGAGCTGCCAGTTCGGCGATGCTGGGACCTTGCAGGATAGTCGCAATTGGTAAGGTGACGCGCAGCCTGGTTTCAAGGCTGTGCGCCAGCTCAACAACCATGAGCGAGTCTAAGCCATATCGAGTGATGGGTTGATTGACGTCGATCCCAGATGAATCGAGGCGCAATTTAGCCGCAACCTGTAACCGCAACGACGATTCAATCTCCTCTTTACTCCGCAGGAAAGTCGTTGACTCCAAAACGGCCGGTTCGCTTTCCGCGTCATCGCCTGCTCGCCACTCCGCCACAACGTTGAAGTCTCCCGACAGGAACTTCTGGCGACACTTGTGCCGCTGAATCTTGCCACTCGATGTTTTCGGGATGTCCCCCGGCTTAATGAGCAGCACCGCGGCCGGCTGGACCTCGTGGATTTCGGCAATTGACTGGCGGATGTTTTCAATGATCGCATCCGGATTTGGGTGCCGGCGCGTCTGTAGCTCCTGGACCAACACGAGGTGCTCTTCGCCCCTCATATCCACTGAGAACGCCGTGCCAGACTCGGGCTTGAGCGCGGCATGGCTCCGTTCCATCGTCAACTCAAAGTCCTGCGGGTAGTGGTTGCGGCCGCGTATGATAATGAGGTCTTTGAGACGACCGGTAACAAACAGCTGGCCATCTTTTAAAAAGCCGAGGTCGCCGGTGCGCAGGAATGGACCATTTCGGGTGTCTGCTACGTAAGCCCGGAACGTTGTTTCTGTTTCGTTAGGCCGGTTCCAGTAGCCCTGCGTCACGCTCGGCCCGGACACCCAGATCTCGCCAACCTGCTGCGGCAGGCATTGAACAAGAGTTTCGGGATCAACTATGACAACTTTGGTATCAATGTCCGCACGGCCCAATCCCACGAGCGGGCGGGCAGCTTCATTTTGCTCGACCTCAGAGAGTTCAACAATTCGGTTCTGTTCAAGCGCCGAAGCCTGCACGTAGATGTACGAAGGAGCGTCGCCCTTCTGTCCTCCCGCGACCTTCAGGGTTGCTTCAGCAAGCCCGTAAGCTGGATAGAAAGCGCTCCGGCGAAAGCCACATGGCGCGAAGGCCGCAGCGAACTGGTCGAGAGTCTCTGTGCGAACTGGCTCCGCGCCATTGCAAGCTACTGTCCAACTGCTCAGGTCCAGCGCCGCGCGCTGCTCGGGGGTGACCTTACGCAGGCACAGATCGTAGGCGAAGTTTGGACCA